>JBDRLK010000089.1:0-5259 GCA_043813155.1 Pseudomonadota bacterium
TTCGTGGAGGCCATCTCGCGGATGAAGCCGGGCGACCTCAAGCCCAAGAGCCTTGACGAGTACCGCTAGCCGCGGGCCGGGAGTGCACGGCTGAAGGCAAAGTGCAAGATGAAAAATGAAGAATGCAAAATCTTTTCAATCGTTGTGATTATTTTCCTTGCGGCGATGTCGGCGGGCGGGTGCGGGACGTGACCGGGCAGCCGGGCCGCCGTGAGCGAGCCGCAGGCCTATGTTCCCGAACTGCAGGGCAATCCCGGGACCAGTGAGGAGCCCGCGGCGCAACAGCAGCCTTCCGATCCCGCCGTACCGCCCGAGTGCGTCTCGGACGGGGACTGCGCCCTCTCGGATTTGCCGGGATGCTGCGACTGCTGCGGGTGCACCGAGAAGCCGTATGCCGCCCCGATCAAGCAGATCGAGAACTGGAAGGCGAAATGCGCCGCAAAAAAATGCGACAAGAAACACTGCGTCGCCGTTGACTGCCCGCCGTGCCTTCACGATTTTCCCGCGGACGGCGCGGCGTGCACGGACGGCAAGTGCGTTGTTCGCGACGCGCCCTGACCCTGTTCTCCTGCCCGCGGTATCGTCAATCGATCACGATGCTCATGATGTCCCCGGCGGACAGGGGCGAGGGCTTTATCCGGGGCCCCTCCTTGCCGCCGGCCAGGGAGTATACCGCCTGAAGGTCCCTTGCCGGATCGTCGTCGCCGGTCCGGCCCAGGATCATGGGCGTCGGCGCGGCCAGCGCGGCCGCGGTCCAGATGCCGCCGGCCCGGGCCAGGCCGGGCATGAAGACCATGTCCATGAGCGTGTCATCGTCGAACCGCATGTCCAGCCCGTCGGCAACGATGCCGCCCAGCTCGCGGGTCATGGCCGCGGCCAGCAGGGCCCACAGCCCGGCCTCCTCGTCGAGCCCCATGAGATAGACGTCGTCATCATCGTGACGCTCATGCAGAAAGGCCAGGGCGGTCAGCACGTCCCGGACCCTGTCCTGCGCGTGGGTCCTGTTGTAGGTCGTGAAATAGCCGTAGCCCTCGTTGCGGACGGTCTGCGACGGGGCTGCTTCGTGCTCGCCCGTGAGAAACGGGTCGATGAGCATGACATCGAAGCCGCGAAGCAGCAGGACCGCGATGAGGTCGGCCCGGCTGCCGGCCGCATAGCTCTTGCCTCGGGAATGGAGCAGGAGGGCCGCGCCCCGGGCCGCTTCTTTGGGGCTGAAGTGCCAGCAGGGAATCCAGTTATCCGTGCCTGAAAGCGCGAGAAGGAATTTTCCGGCGCTGGTGCCGTCCACCTCGATCTCTTCGACAACATGGACGTCCACGTCGTCCTCCTCCACCAGCCCCGGATACAGGACATGCTCGAGCGCCGTGCCGTACACATCCCTGAACGCCTCGAGCGTTTCCTCGCTCGAGGGCCAGGCTGCGTCGAGGCTGTCCCTTCCGAGCTGCTCAAGCAGGTCGGCCAGGCCGGTTTCATCCATGTCGCCCGGGGGCTGCTCGTCGCCCGGGAAGTTGAGAAGATCTTCGCGAAGATCGACCACGTAGGGCTCTTCGACATGGGAATCCGGGTCCCCGGCCTCCAGCAGCCGCTCGGCAAACCAGGCGTAGACCGCCTCACGGCTGGCCCGGTTGTAATTGTGGGGATAGTCGAGAAGCGCGTAGTCGAGCGCGTCCCCGGCTTCGAGCAGGTCGTAGACCTCCAGCGTCATGGGGAATTCGACGTCCGGAGTGTTCTGCGTCCAGTCACCCGTGCTTGAAACCATGAGCATCGGGCGGGGCGCCGCGAGCGCGCCGATCTCCACGTTGAACGTGTCGAGCCGCAGCCCGGGCATGTTTTCGCACAGGCATCCTCCCTGGAAGTGAGCGGAGATCATGTTGACGGGAGCGGAAAAACTGACGCGATCGTCAACCGCGGCCGCCATAAACGTCTGGGTCCCTCCGCCCGAGCCGCCCGTGCAGCCGATGCGCTCTTCGTCCACGTCGGAAAGCGAAGAGAGGAAATCGAGCGAGCAGATGCTGCCCCGAAGCTGCAGGCCCATGAGGCTGATGCCGTTGAGCGCGTGCTCCGGGGAATCGGCGAAGTCATGGGAGACCTGCTTGCTGTCCAGGTAACCGGCCATGTCGTAGGAGAAGACCACGTATCCCTGCCTTGCCAGGTTGATGCAGCGCGCGGGCACCGAGCACTGGTCCGTGTCGTTCAGGCGTCCGTCGTCCCAGTGGCCGTGCGGCGTCAGGACCGCTGGAAAAGGCGGGGCCATGTTTTTGGGGCGGTAAAGGTTGCCGGTCACGTAAAAACCCGTGTAGCTTTCGAAATAGACTTTCTGGATCGTGTAGTCCTCGTGGTCGATCATCCCGTAAACCTGCGCGTTCATGGGACAGGGCCCCGGGTCAGGCCAGAGCCCTGCGGAGACGAGTATGTGCGTCCTGAGCTCTTCGGCCCGCTTCTGCCAGTCTTCCCGGGAATCGTAAGCAGGCATCTCATGGCCCCTGTCATTGTGCCTGCGCAGGGTGAAAAGCCGGCCGTCCCGCCGCTCCGTGTCCGACTCTCCATAAACGTTTCCGATTGAAAAGGGCGTCTCTTCCCACGTGTCCTGCCCGTCACCACCATCGGGCTCATCCCGGTCGTCACCGGCCTCGGGCTCATGCCGTGCGTCAAGCTCTTCCTGCACGTCCCGGGGGACGGCGTCGTCCTGACCGTCGGCCGGCGAATCCGCTTTTCCCGCGTCTTCTTCTTCATGAGCGTCACCGGCGTCCGCCTCCCCGGCCGGTGACCCGTCACAGCCTCCAAGGGTCACGGGAAGGCAGGCAAGGGCCGGCAATATGGCAATCAGGATTACACGCATGGGCGGAATAATTATCCTCATATTATAGCATGGACTTCGATATTGAGAAAAATATTCTCCACATGGAATTAATTCCACCTGTCCTTGTATTTAACAATAGAATTGAATTATAAGGAACAGTTGTTTCAGATGGGAGTGCGATTAAATGCAGTTGGCTTCAAGGGCGACTGAAGTCGCCCCTACCCCCGTCGGGCAGGGGAGGCTTTAGCCTCCCGCCGTTGGGTAGGGGAGGCTTTAGCCTCCAGCCGTCGGGTAGGGGAGGCTTTAGCCTCCCGCCGTCGGGTAGGGGAGGCTTTAGCCTCCCGTTCAACAGGTTATAATCGCACCCCTCGGATGGTAACCAGCAACGGAAGGTAGTGTACAATGAAAAACTTCTATTTTGTGCTTTTTACCTGTTCTCTGCTCGCAGCCTTTTGCCTGGCTGCGTGCAAGAAACCGGAAAAGAAAAAGGACGATGGGGGGAAGTCGAAGTCCATCGAGGTCAGTACGTCGCATTCGCAGCCCGGGGTGGAAGAAATAGCCCCGTGGCAGCCGCCGTCCAAAGCCCCTGATTTGCCCCTTGACCCGGCGCTCAAGGCTCCGGATGACGTTGCCGAGCCTCCCAAGGACGCTGAAAAAACAGAGTCGGGCATTTATTCGAAAGTCCTGAAGAAAGGCGAGGGCAAGGCCAAAGCGGGAGCGAGCGATGTTGTCAGGGTTCATTATACGGGCTGGACAACCGACGGACAGCTGGTCGACTCGACGAAGATGCCCGGAAAACCGGAACACATGGTAAGGCCCGTCACGTTCCCCCTGGACCAGGTCATGCCGGGCTGGGCCGAGGGGATCCGGCTCATGGTGATTGGTGAGAAACGGCGGCTCTGGATTCCGGAAGAGCTGGGATTCAAGGGCCAGCCCAGCGCGCCAAAGGGAATGCTTGTCTACGACATGGAGCTCATGGAAATCATCGAAGTTCCGGACGCCCCGTCCGATGCGGCCAAGCCTCCTGCGACCGCGAAAAAGACCGAGTCCGGGCTGATAACCCGCGTAATAAAAAAGGGCAATGGAAAGCAGAACCCCGGGCCGGACAGCTACGTGACGTTCAATTATTCCGGCTGGACCGCGGACGGCAAGATGTTCGACAGCACGGTCGTGCGCGGCAAGCCCGCCACAATACTGGTCGGCAACGTCTTTCCGGGCTGGGTTGAGGGGCTTCAGATGATGGTCGTGGGCGAGCAGCGCCGTATGTGGGTGCCGGCTGACATGGCGCCCCCGCCGCCTCCAAACGTGCCCGCCCAGACGCTTGTTTTCGATGTTGAGCTCCTGGAGATCAAGCAGATGCCCAAGGCTCCCGCCGACGTGGCCGCCCCTCCCGAAGACGCGAAGAAGACGCCTTCAGGGCTGGCCTACAAAGTGCTCGAGAAGGGCAGCGGAACGGAGCATCCCACTCCCGCCAGCGAGGTGACCGTGCACTACACGGGCTGGACCACGGACGGCAAGATGTTCGACACGAGCGTGGTGGACGGCGAGCCGGTCTCGTTTTCCCTCAAGGGCGTTATCAAGGGGTGGACCGAGGGGCTGCCGCTCATGGTAGTGGGAGAGAAAGCACTTTTCTGGATACCCGAGGAGCTGGCCTACAAGGGACAGCAGAACAGGCCGCAGGGAATGCTGGTCTTCGAGATAGAGCTCATCAAAATCCTGTAAGCTGATTTAAAAACTCAAACAGGGAGCTTACCTTTCATGAAGTCGAGCAGGCGATTCATGCCACGCGCTTTAGCGCTGATGGTTTTCCTGCAGGCGGGCTGCTTCGAGTCGGAAGGGGCACGGGACGATGTCGGGGGAGACGAGCAGCTTCCCGAAGAGATTGAAACCGGCGGCGACGAATCCCCGGACGGGCCTGAACAGATCGATGAGATAATAGAGGATGAGGCGGAGGAGGAGTGCACGCCGGAAAATATGTGCTTCTCGGACTTTCCGTGCATGTTTACGGCCGTATGCATCGATGAGCAGACCGTCCGGTTCTGCAGGGATGTTCCCTGCTGGGAGACTTGCGGAACAATGTGCTGCAGCGGGGCAAGCTGCGGGTCCACGGGGACCGAAGAGTGCGGCGCAGGCACTGAATGTTTTGAAAAGGTGGAGCACACTGGATTCGACGGAGGCAAGGCAGAGTGTCTCCCCCCCCCGTCGGACGCGTCGACGGATGATGATGTGGATTACGACGGCTGGCACCGGCCTGAGACTTACTCGTCCTGGTGTCGCTGATGGGACGGAAACAGGTGACCGACGCACCAAGAGGCTTTACGCTGGACGTCGAGGTCCTTATGATTGAATAGAATCCATTTCATTAATACACCGGGTAGGGGAGAGCCTTCAGGCTCCCATTGTTCCATGGGCACGCCAAGGGCGTGCAGCTGCACGGGCGGCTAAAGCCGCCCCTACCC
>JBDRLK010000090.1:0-13537 GCA_043813155.1 Pseudomonadota bacterium
GGCAGCTTGGGGATCGGCCTGTTGAACGATTCCTTGGACTGCAGGTGCACGGTTATTTTCGAATAGAGCGCGCTCTCCTGGAGGTACTTGATCCTCCCCTTGAGAAGCTCGATTTCCTCGAGCAGCCTCTTGAGCTCGGCCTCGATCAGGAGGCTCTCCTTCACGGTCTTGGCCTTGCCGAGAAGCTCGACCATCCTTTCGCGCATGGCAAGAGCGTTCTTCAGCTTTATCTTCAGGTCGCGGAACTCATCCGTAACGTCCAGACCTGTTATGTCCTTGCTGATCAGCTCGCCGATGGAGCTGATATCGTCCACCACATCGTCGAACTTTTCCACCGGGACCCTGAAGACGATCATGTCCGCGCTCATGGAGATCATGTACCCTTCCCAGCCCTTCACCTTTTTCCTTATCTTCTCGAGCTCCTCCTGCACCTGGAACACCGCAAGCCCTATCCTGGCGTCGTAAATGATGATCCTGCCCTTGACCACCGCGTCGGGCATCTCCCCGGTGGGAGGCTCGGGCGCTTCCTGCGGCTGGTCGATAACCTCGATCCCCGATTCTCCTCCTTCCGCTCCCTTCTGCGCAAGAATGACCCCGTCACTGTCCATGAACTCGTCCCCGTCATAGGCGGCCTCCTCGTCCTCCCGGTCATCCTTCCAGCCCGACCCCGCTGACTTCTTCAGCTCCGCCATGGCCATCGGCGCCGGCTCTCCCGGGTAATAGGACCCCCCCGAGGTTTCCCTGTAGGTATTCGACGACCCGCCGCGATACGCGGCCGCGCCGCAGCCCGCGAGTACGAGCCACACGGCTGAAAGCAGCACTGTTCGCTCACTCATGATAGTTGTTCCTTTCATTCAACACCTGCTTCAGTATGCTAATCTTTTTTGATGGACTAAATCAGCCCAAAAGTCAAATGGTTTTTACGGTTAGACTGATGAATCGATTGAATGCTGGACAGGCGAGTCTTAAGAGGTGGCGGCGGTGGCGGTACTAACGACTATCGACCAACAACCAGCGACTACCTGTGGTTGGCGTGCCCGGGTGTCGACATCACGGACCGGCTGAAATCAGCCCGATTGTCATCCGTGTCCACGTTCCACAACCTCTGCCAGGCCGCCTCGCCGGGATCGAGCACGGCCGCGCCTTCCCCGCACTCCGCATCGCCCCCCACCTGGACGGCGTCGCACAGCCCTGATGCAGTATTGCAGGCCTTCAGGCAGAACGCGGCAGGGAGAAAGCCGAGAGCGGGAAGCACGAGGTCCACGTGCTCGCTGTCCCCGCTTTCGCCCAGGACCAGATACCCGTCTTCAGGGAACGCATCGATGTCAACGGAAGCCGTTTCTTCGCCGTCAGCCATGTCGAAAACCTGGAAAAGATGGCCGCCGCAGCCTCCGATGTTCGCGCAGTGGAGCTCGACAAAGCTCTCATCCGGCAGGTCGAAAAAAAGCTCGTTGACAACGACCTCGGGGCGGAGGAACAGATAATACGCGCCCTGCGTCCCGGCAACGCTCTCGAGCCTGAAATAATACGTGCCTTCTGTTTCCGTGCACAGCACCGGGTCCATGCCGTCGCCTGCTGCGTTGCCGAGAATGCTCTCGAGCAACTCTTCGGTCTCGCCGTCCAGCAGCGCCATCCCCACGTAGGGGTACTGAAAATTTGAAGGCGCCATGCCCGTGGAAACAACCTGCCCGCAGGTCCCGGCCCGTATGCTTCCGGTGCCGTAATAATCCACGTCAAAAGCATCATCGTATTTTTCCGTCTCGAGGCTGCCCTTTATCAGGAGGAACTCTCCTTCGATCTTCATCGGCTGGGCGGTCGCTATGTTGTCGTTGTTTCCCTCATCCTCATCTTCATCCGCCCAGGGCATGGCCTGCAGGGACAGCACGTAGTCCTTGCCGAAATCTTCCTCGCCGCCGATGGAAACGTAGTATGCCGCGTCGCCGTCCGGGCCCGAAGGCATCACGAAGTAAGATGACGCGGTGTTGGAAAACCTGTTGATTCCCGTCGGGTCGGCGGGGGGGGTTGCCAGGCTGACGAGCTCGTAGGAAATCTTCTCCTCCCTGTCTTCAGGCTGCAGGGAGAAAAGGACCCTGTCGTCCGCGGCCACGGTGAACCCGATGTAACGCGGCGCATCGAGCGGTATCATTCCTGAAATCAGCGATGGGATGACCTCGGTTGTCTGGATATCGGCCGCGCTGATTTTCAGGGGAATCCTGACAGCCCCGCCCGTGGTCCCGGTCATGGAGAGAAAAGCCTCTGATTCGATGTCCGACGACGCGATCGGGTAATCAAAGACTGCTTCAACCGTATCCGGGTCAAGGAACGAGGAGTCCCTGACAAAGGCGTTCCCGGATACCGAGGCCACATCGGGCGGCATCTCCTCTGAGATGTCCACGCCATGGACGCTGATTGTCGTGGCCACGGACTTGCTCCCGGACGCGAAAGGCGATTCCGGATCTGTGATGTCCGCCTGCGGCAGGGCCTCGAAGGCGTACACCGCCACGTTCCAGTCATAGGTTTCGTCGCACGCTTCGCAGCGGATGGGGAACCAGAAGATATCGTCCTCCGCATTCTCGTCGATCAGAACGTCGATCAGTATCTGCGACGCGTCGTATTCCATGCCGGATACGGTTACGCCATCGATCTCACTGTCATCGATCTCGTCGGGCGGGTTGGCTTCCAGGTTGATCGGCCCCACGACCTGGATCGCAATGGCCGCTTCTTGCCCTTTCCGGACATCTGTCGTCAATACTGAAAAAAGCGGCGGTTCGTCGGTCCGTGTGAAGCTGAAATGCCTCCTGAAAACCATCATGCCCGCTTCTATGACAATGGGTACGGACGTATCGGCCATGTCTTCCGTTGAAATCAGGAGGATTTCCAAGCTTTGACCAAGGTCTTTCACCGACGGATCCGGGATGTGCAGGCCCTCGATCTCGGGAGAAGCCGGGCCGACCCATACTTCACCCTCTACAAATTCAAAGTCGTCGCCGGCAAGCGAAATGGTGGTCCTCGCCGAATCATCCCCTGCGACTGCCGATCGCGGCCAGATCGTGATGGGCGGCTCGGCCGTCTCCGGGCTTATCTCAAGCATGGCGAACCCCTCCTCGGCCCCCGTGGCAAAGAGAAGGGCGATACTGCCGGGCTCTGAAGACGAGTATACGGAATAGGTGAGTACGGCGGTTACGCTGTTGATGACGGTAAGCCCGTCGATGATCATGCCTTCGGGGACATCCTCCGGCCCGCCGAGGCTCCCGTACAGGACCTCGGCCCTCGTCAGGCCGTTGATAAAGCCCGTGCCGACGCCCTGCACCGTAAGGGTCTCCTCCTCAGCGCCCCTGCTCACGGGCCCTGACATGAGCGTGACATTCCTGTAGGGCTTCTTGATGAGCGAGAGCCATGCCGCCGTAATGCTGCCGGAAGAGTAGATATAGAATACGCATCGCCTTGCATCGATCCATGACGGGATGCTGACCTGTGCGGTCGCGCTTTCATCGTTCTCCACTTCGAAGGACTGGACTGAAATGGAAGGATCGCTGACGGCCAGTGAAAAGGAATCGCCGCTCCACTGCGTGCCGGTGCCGCTGAATGCAAGCGCTGCGTCCTGCGATGGAATGGAAGCATAGGGCGGCGAAATCGTAAAATATGGCGTTCCCTCCGAGGGCGCCACCGTGAACGGAGCGCCCAGCACCCTCTCCGGGTCTTGAACCATGAGCAGCGTGGAACCGGTCGGCGCGGTCGGGGAGACACAGATGATCACCTCCATCTGCGCGTCGGAAACAATGTTTTCCTCCTTGATCAGGATCCCGCTGCCGGGAAGCGAATCGACAACAGCCCCTTCCGTGAAGCTGAAGCCCACGGCGCTCAGCGTGAGCGTCACGTCGCAGTCTCCCTGCGCGGCGCTCGTCGGGCCGGCATTGACGGACGCGCCCGATGTCTCGGCAACGGTTATGGAGCCCCTCGCTGTTTCTTCACCCGTGGTCACGGTAACGATCCTGGTGCCGGTCGGCGCGTCCCCGTCGACGTCGAGGATGACGATCGCCTTGTCCGTGCCCGCCGGCAGCACCGTGACGTCGCCCCAGGACAGGCCGCCCGGCGGGTCGAAATCCACTTCGGTCACGCCGTCCACCAAATGCGTCCTGTAGCCCTGGATCTGCAGCTCCACGCCGGCGGCCCCCCTCGATACGATGGACGGGTAAAGCCTTACGAAAGGCGCGGACGACGACGTGGGCACAACCCTCATCTGCGAATTGGCCTCTTTTCCTCCCGACTTGAGCCTGATGGGTGTGAGGCCGATGACGGCATCGTCCGCCGCGCTCACCTCTGCCACGGCAGCGGCATCGGAAAGCCGCTCGACCGCGGAAACCTCCAGCCCCGGGTTGTAGGGAAAGGCCACGTTGAGGTCCTCTTCCAGGATCTCCATGTTCTCGACCGTGAGCAGAACCGTCTCGCTGCTGCCCTGGAGGATCGATTCAGGCTCGATCCTCATGATGGGAACATCGGAAGAATATATCGTGAATGTTGTCCCCACTCTTTCCGTGTCCGTGGTGATTGTCGCAGGATATGTTCCGGGCGGGGAATCCTCCGCGGTTCGGATCAGCACGTTGGCGCTCGTAGGCGAATTGACATCAACTTCACCTGTCATCGATATCTTCGCATCCTCGGGAAAATCAACCCTGGTCCTTCCTTCCCTGAAGTGCGTGTTCGTCCCCACGATCCTGACCGGGTTGTTGCCCTGGTAGCCCTGCAGCAGACCGGCGGGATCGAAGTATGCCTTGGGCGGCTTGATGACCTCGATCACCCGGAAATCAAAACGAAAAGCCCGCTCTCCGGTCGTCACCTGCAGCTTGTGCCTCTCGTCCGGCGGGGCATCCTCCCGTATGGACAGGCTGCATCTTGCCCTGTCGGCGTTGTCCGCGTTGACCGGGCCCAGGGAAAGGCCTTCGCCTCCTTCCACGAACGTAACATGCAGGGGCCGCTGCAGGAAATCGGTCCCCGCGCCCCTGATCATGAGGGTCAGCTCTTCACCCTGTTTTCCCTGCAGGGGCTCTACAGTGACCGCCACGTCGCCGGCCACCACCGTGCCTCCGCATCC
Source organism: Pseudomonadota bacterium (assembly GCA_043813155.1). Lineage (GTDB taxonomy): Bacteria > Myxococcota_A > Polyangia > DRWM01 > DRWM01 > JBDRLK01. The sequence goes on from JBDRLK010000090.1 coordinate 5,093, forward strand.
ATGCGGCGCACAGGCGAGCAGCAGGGCAAAAAGGGCCGCTGATCTGGAAGATGTCGACATTCAGCATAATATATAGCACAACATTGCAGGAATTTCATCAAATGAGGCCCTGTGAACGGGTGGGTGCATTCACTATTCCGGGGTATCGAAGGGGCCGGGCCTTGAATCTTGAATTTTTCGGGGTTTTTCTATGAAATTATTTCATAGCGAACTTTTCATTCTTCGCGCTATAAAATAATTTCATAGAAATAATGGATGAAATTCAAGATTCAAGGCCCGGCCCCCATACTCCCCCCGGAAGCGTGCATGCACACCCTGAACGTGTGCGGTTGTTTACAAACAGGGAAAAATCATATAAATAGTTGGCATGGTTCAAAACAGGGTCACAGCCAAGGGGACCCCTTGGATGTACCTTGTAATTGGACCCCGTTGAACCATGCCAGATTGTTGCAGGGTAACACCAACCGGAGAGAGCGATGTACATTCCAAAGGAAGAGGAAAAACACTATTTCTGCTTCAAGTGCGGCAATGAAATAGAATTTGAAGTTAAAATGCAGCGCACCGACCTCTGCCCGCACTGCGGCACGGACCTGCATTGCTGCAGGAACTGCAAGTTCTGGGACCAGGGGGCGCACAACCAGTGCCTGGAACACATATCGGAGTACGTACCGGACAAGGAGAAGATGAACCACTGCATGATCTTTCAGTTCGGCACGGATGAAAAGGACAAGATCGACGTCGATTCCGTGAAAGCGAAATTCGACGCTCTTTTTAAAAAATGATCAGCGGGTAACGGGGTTCACCCGTGCCCGACCGGGAAATAAAAATGCCGTCATATCTGGTCACAGGTGGAGCAGGGTTCATCGGGTCTCATATCGCCGAGGCGCTGGTAAAAAGGGGCGCCGGCGTGACGATCCTCGACGACCTGTCGTCGGGAAGCCTGCGGAACATCGAATCCTTCAAGCAGTCCGTAACGTTCATCCGGGGCGATCTTCGCAGCAGGGAGGACATGGACAAGGCGGTGGATGGCGTGGACGCGGTCTTTCACCAGGCCGCCATTCCATCGGTCGTGCGATCCTTCGACGATCCGGAGGCCTCGCTCTCCGTGAATATAACGGGAACGGCGGTGCTTCTGGAGGCATGCAGGAAAAGGGGCGTGGCAAAGGTCATCTGCGCGTCTTCCTCCTCCGTGTATGGAGATTCCCCCACCCTGCCGAAAGAGGAATCCATGCAGCCTGCGCCGAAATCCCCCTACGCGCTTTCGAAGCTCTGCTGCGAGAGCCTCCTTGCAATGTACGGCAAGGTCTATGGCATGCAGACCATTGCGCTGAGGTATTTCAATGTTTTCGGCACCCGCCAGGACCCTGAAAGCGAGTACTCCGCCGTTATCCCCAAATTCATAACAGCCATCCTGCGCGGAAAGACTCCCTTGATTTTCGGCGACGGCCGCCAGTCCAGGGACTTCTGCCACATCGAGAACGTGGTCAGCGCCAACCTCCTGTGCCTGGAAAGGGGCGGGCTTTGCGGCGATGTCGTCAACGTGGCATGCGGCGAGCGCATAAACCTTCTGGAGCTGGTCGAAAAGATCAATGCGATAACGGGCCGGGACATAAAGCCCCGGTTCGGTCCGGAGCGCAAGGGCGATGTGAAGCACTCGCTGGCTTCCATTCAGCGGGCCTCGGATCTAATAGGCTACAAGGTCGGCGTCTCGGTCGAGGATGGGCTGAAAGACGCCGTGAATCACTTCAAGGATTACATTAAGGAATAGCATGACACCCTTTCAGTTTGTTATCATTTCATCACCATCCGGGGCCGGTAAAACAACCCTTTCCAAGATGCTGCTGGGTGACAGGAGAATGGGGAAATTCTGCTTTTCCATATCCCACACGACCAGGCCTCCCAGGAAGGGGGAGGTTCACGGCCTGGATTATTATTTCATAGACCGCACCGCCTTTAGAAAGATGGTCGCAAAGGGCGAATTCGCGGAGCACGCCCGCGTGCATGGCAACTATTACGGCACGAGCCTCGAGGAAATCAGGAGGCGCAAAATACAGGGCGCGGCAGGGATCATCTTCGACATCGACTACCAGGGCGCGCGGCAGATCAAAAAGAAATTTCCCGATGCGCTGGCCATCTTCATCCTGCCGCCCAGCATCCACGAGCTGCGAAAAAGGCTCGAGAAGCGCGGCACGGAAACCAGGAAGAACCTCGAGATCAGGCTGAAGAACGCGATCAGGGAAATAAGACAATATGCAATCTTTGATTTTATCGTGGTCAACGACAGGCTGGAATCGACCTACCTGACCCTTTCATCGATCATCAAGAACAACAGCTACTCGAGGCAGTTCTCCATCAGCATGGTCAAGGAGCTGCTTTCCGAGTGGAAGGAGCAGTCGGGAAACAGGCACAAGGGATAGTTTATCGGGAGACACAATGAAAAAGAAAACGACCGGGAAGCCGGCGAAAAAACAGGCAAAGAAGGCTATAAAAAAGCCTGTCAGGAAGGCAACGCGCAAGCCCGCAAAAAAACAGGCGAAAAAGCCTGATAAAAAAACGGCGAAAAAGAAAACCGTCCAAAAGGCCCCAAGGAAGCAAAAGCCTCCCGCCGTCATCGGAAAAAAGCCGGCCTTCGACATGCCTGACCTGGACCGCGTCGTCGTGCCCGTTGACGAGACCGCCTACCCGCTTGACGCGGTCTACGGCGCGGCTTATGTGTTTCTGGACAGGGCTTACGTGTTTCTCGAGAGAGGCGGGAAAGAGACGATCAACGTCTCTATCTCGAGCAAGCTGCCCATGGACAGGGAAAACCTGATGGCCATGGCCGGCGAGTTCGTCAACGAGCTTCTGAACCAGGCAATAAGAAAAAACCTCGACGAAAGCACCAGGAAAATCAGGGAATATATCGTGGTCAAGAGCCACTATGCCCCGGCGGAAAGCAGGATGGACATCGACGGGCTCCTCGACCGGACCCTGAAGGAGGCCTTTGACGAGGACCCCCTTGATATCGCCGTGCCGTGGGAGGAAAAATACGGCAAGGACCCGGAGGGCGGAAAATAATGGTGCGCGGGGCTTTTGCCCCGCCCTTCATCAATGCGGACCCCCGAACCCCGCTTTTCAGGAGAACACGCAATGGAATTGAAATTCCCGCCCGAACGGGCCTTCAGGTACGAAGGGACGATCCCCGCCATTGACACGCGCAACAGCTGCGAGGGCTGGTTTCGATTCAAGCAGCTCGGCGACAGTTTCCTCCTGACCAACGACCTGGGAGACTACCTGTTCATGAAGCCCGGCGACTTCGACCGGTTCGTGAAAGGCAGGCTCGCCCAGGACGATCCCGTGAGGGAGCAAATGGCCGCCGGCCGGCTGCTGATCCCCTACCTCGACGTGGAACAATGCGTGGAGCGGTACCGCAGGAGGCATTCGTACCTCGGCGCCCCGCCCTTCCTTCACATCGTCATTCCCACCCTGCGCTGCAATACGAGCTGCGTTTACTGCCACGCCGGGCGCGCCCCCATGAGCAACAAGGGTACGGACATGAGCCTGAAGACGGCCAAGAACGTGGTGGACTTCATCTTCAGGACGCCCTCGCGCGATATTTCCATCGAATTCCAGGGCGGCGAGCCCCTGGCCAACTTCGAGGCGGTCAAGTTCATCGTCCAGTACGCCGAAGAGCTCAACAGGTCCGAGAAGCGCACCCTCCAGTTCCTGCTGGTCACGAACCTGAGCCTCATGACCGGGGAAAAAATGAAATTCCTCCTGGACCACAACGTGCTCATGTGCACGTCCATAGACGGCCCGCCGGAGCTCCACGACGCCAACCGCAGGCTGCCGAAGGCCAGCTCGTTCGAAAAAGCGCTGGAGTGGATCGCGAGAATTCATGACGCTTACAGGGCCATGGGAAGGGACCTGGATCTGTGGCACGTGGACGCGCTCCTTACGACCACGAGGGATACGCTCGCAAGACCAAGGGAAATCGTCGACACCTATGTGTCTCTCGGGATCAGGACCATCCACATCCGGCCGATGAACCCGATGGGATTCGCTTCAAAAGCCTGGCGAAGGCACGGGTACAGCGCTGAGGAGTTCATCGAATTCTACCTGACCGCCCTCGACTACATCATCGATCTGAACCGCCGCGGCGTGGAAATCATCGACAGGGGAGCGGCCCTGTTCCTGGCGAAAATACTGAGTGACGACGATCCGGGTTATGTCGACCTGCGGTCGCCCTGCGGGGCCGGCGTCGGCCAGGTTGCCTATGACAGCGACGGGTCGGTCTATACCTGCGACGAGGGCAGGATGGTGGCGCGCATGGACGACGACGTGTTCAGGCTGGGCGACTCCGGGTCCATGACGTACGAGGACCTCGTGGAAAACGACACGGTCAGGTCCATTGCCGTCGCGTCGCTCCTGGAATCGCTTCCCGGGTGCAAGGACTGCGTGTACATGCCGTACTGCGGCGTCTGCCCCATCTACAACTACGTCATGCAGGGCAGCATCTTCGGCCAGTGCCCCACGAACGACAGGTGCAAGATCAACCGATGGACGCTGGACTACCTGCTGACGCGCCTCAACACCGATGCGCAGGAGATGAAAAAAATCTTCGGCCGCTGGATCATCCGGAAACCGAGGCTGCCAAGCATCGCCGGGGGAGCCTGATGAGGAGCAGGACCTGCCAGGGAAGCGTGGCGCCGGCATGCGGGTCGTAAATGCTCGAACCCTTTGATCTTATTCTTGTCCCCACGAGAAACTGCAACCTGCGCTGCAGATACTGCCCCGTGGACAAGCGGGAAGAGGGCCTCGACGCTGAAACCTCGGCGGCCGCCGTCACGGCTTTCGTCTCGGGCGGCGGAAGGTCCGTCAGGCTGACGGGCGGCGAGCCGCTCCTGGCCTGGCCCGTCGTAGAGAGGATCGTCGAGGAAACGGCCGGGCTCATCGACAAGGGGATGGACGCGAAGCTCGAGATCTGCACGAACGGCACGCTCCTGGACCGCGAAAAGCTCGCCTCCCTCGACAGGCCCTGGATCACGATCGTGTTGAGTCTCGACGGCGGCCTGGAGACGCATACGGCCAATCGCTTCGGCCGCGCCGCGCCCGGGGGAAGGGAAACATTCCTGCGCCTCCTGGACATTGCGGCCGTGCTCGTGCGGCGCGGCGGCTACGTGGTGACGCAGACCATCGCCCCCCGGAAGGAGGCCTCGTTATTCGACGATTTCCTCTTCCTGTGGAACCTTGGCATCAGAAATTTCAATTTTCTTCCCGTCTACTACAGGACGTGGAAGGAGGCTCAGCTGCGAGATCTGGAAAAAGGGCTGGGGCTCATCGCGCGCTACCTGGGGCCCCATGTTTCATCCGGCCGGGCGCGGGTGCGCAACGCCGAGAAAAAGGGCGTCATCCCGCTTTTCGGCCACGCCCTGTGCCTCGATTCGGACGGCGGGCTGTACTACACCAACGCCGTCCTGCTTGGCCGCATGCGGGCCTCCCGGCGCGCGCTGAAAATCGCGGACGGCTTCAGCGCCGCCTCCGGCCTGCCCGAATCCCTTCCGGACCGCAGCCTCATTGCATCTTCCGTGCGCCGCTCTTTTCCGGCGTGGGTCCTGCGCTCGAACGCAAAGGTCGACAGGCGGCTTTCGGCTTTCGTCTCCATGCTGAAGGAGCTGCCGGAAAAGCCGGCCTCGCCCTTCCGGCCCGGGGCCGCGAAGCCGGGGAAAAGGAAAAGACCCGAGAGGCTCGAGCTTCACCTGTCTTACAGGTGCACGAACGACTGCGTGTTCTGTTCCGAGCATGATCGGATCGGGGAATTTCACGCCCGCCCGGTGACCGCGGCGGAGGCGTTCGGCGCCCTCATAACGCACCGGCGGGCCGGCGGCAGCCACGTCAACCTCACGGGCGGGGAGCCCACGCTCCACCCGTTGTTCATCCCCCTGCTTTCAGGGGCGAAAACCCTGGGCCTGCGAACGTACGTCGGGACGAACGGCGTGATGCTCGCCGGCGAGCAGTTCGCGCGGGCCGCCCTGCCCTTCATCGACGAGCTCAGCCTTTCCGTGCACGGCCCGGACGAAAAAATACACGACGCGGCCACGGGGAGGACAGGGAGCCACCGCGACATCACGGCCGCGGCCGGGCATGCCGTGCGGATCAACCCCGCGGTCGAGCTGATGGCGAACATGGTGGTTACGAAACTGAATTTCAAGCATGTTCCGGCCGTGATCTCCCTGTGCGCCCGGCTCGGCGCCCGGCAGGTGCTCGTATCAAACCCCTCGCCTGAAGGAAGAGCTCTGGAGCGCTACGCTGAGATCGCCGTCCGGCTGGCCGACTGGCGCGGCGCCCTCGACGAGATCGTGGCCGCCGGTGACGGCAAAGACGTCATCATACGATTTTTCGGGATTCCACTGTGCGTCCTCGGGGACTGGAAACAGAAATCCAACGACCTGTTTTTCGATCCCAGGGTTACAGTGGAAAGGGCCAACCGCGCGGGCGGTCGGACGGGCATGAGCACGATCGTCACCAGGCGCCCGCGAAGGGGAAGGCGTTATGTCGTGGCGTGCGGCCGGTGCGCGTACAAGGACCTTTGCGGAGGAGTTTTTACGCATTATGTCAGGCTATTTAAAGACTCTGAAATCGAGCCGATCGCATAGCGATCTTCGCTGCCTGCTTGTCCACGACGGCAGCCCGATCATGGCCTCGGGCATGCCGGCCCTGGCCCGGCTGCTCAGGGACCGCGGCATCGCCTGCGAGCTGCGCAATCTCGACAGCGAGCGGCGCGGCGGCGCGGCCGACGACTTCGGGCGGACGGTGGGGGACTTCGACATTCTCGGGATTTCAATGCACTGGTTTTACCAGATCCCGGCCGCCCTCGAAGCCGCGGCCAGGGCAAGGAAAGCCTCCGATAATATTTTCATCGTTGCCGGGGGATTCACGGCCGCTTTCTTCGCGGACGAGATCGTCAGGACGCAGGGGGACATCGACGCGGTCATCAGGGGGGACGCCGAGGCGCCGCTTGTCATGCTCTGCGACGAGCTGGCAAAGAAAAAGCCGTCGCTGACCAACGTGCCCAACCTGGTTTTCAGGGGGAGCGGCGGCCGCGCGGTCAGGAGCAGGGCGCCGGTTTACGCCGCCACGGCCAAGATGCTGGACCTCCTGGATTTCGGAGACATGTCCTGCCTGCGCAACCCGGCCCTGTACAGGAAATACTCGTCATGGCGAGAGATCACGGACGGGTCATCGGACATCGGCTTTGACATTGATTCCACCTTCTACATGTGCGGAGGCAGGGGCTGCAGCGTGCAGTGCATGGCCTGCGGGGGCGGAAGAAAGTCTCATGCCATCCACTCCATGCGAAAGGGCGCGCACCTGTTCAGGTCGCCGGAAAGGATCGCCGACGATGCGCAGGAAGCCGTCGGGGCCGGGTACGGAAGCATCCACGCCTGCTTCGACCCTGTTCCCGACGGGAAACACTGGTTTGACTTCATGAAGCAGATGCGCAAGAGGCGCATCCGCACCAACCTGATCTTCGAGTGCTTCGGCCTGCCCTCAAAAAAATTCCTGCGGGCAGTCCGGGAAACCTTCGAGAACGCCGTTATCGTCCTGTCGCCGGAAACATCCGTGGACAGCGCGAGGAAAAAAAGCAGGGGCTTTTATTTCACGAGCAGGCAGCTCACAACGTGCCTGGAATGGATCGGCAGGGAGGGGCTCAGCGCCCAGGTGTTTTTCGCCTATTTCCAGCCGGGCGAGAGCGAGAAAACCGTGAACCGCAACCTCGATTTCATCGACGGCCTCCTTTCCGCGCATGGCGGCTTTGCGCACGTCTTCTACTACCCCTGCTCCACCGACCCCTGCTCCCCGGTCTCGCTCCAACCGGAAAAGCTCGGGATGACGTGCGAGATCGGCTCGTTCCAGGATTACAGGCGCGAGCTGGCCTGGGGGGACCGCCTGAGGGGGAACCTGCAGAGGCACTTTCCCGAGGGACGCAGCAGGAGGTACTGGGACATCCTGGCGCTGCGCATCGAGCTCGAGACCGCGTGCCGACGCCACGGCCCGCGAAACGCGGACACCATACGCTCGAAGCTCGGGGACCGGACCGGGGATTTTTACATGGAGCTCGCGAAAAAAATATCGGAAGGCAGGGACATCACGCTCATCGAGCGCGGCAGCCTCCACGAGCAGGTCATGATGCACGCGCTCATGAAACGGATTATAATAGGCGGGGTATTTTAACCCCTGCCCTGCCCACCCTTCACGGGCAGGGGAGGCTTTAGCCTCCCGTTTCTCCGTGTCGGGCAGGGGAGGCTCAAGCCTCCCGTTTCTCTATGTCGGGTAGGGGAGGCTTTAGCCTCCCGTTTCTCCGTGTCGGGTAGGGGAGGCTTCAGCCTCCCGTTTCTCCGTGTCGGGTAGGGGAGGCTTTAGCCTCCCGTGAACAGGAACGGGCGGCTGAAGCCGCCCCTACCC
>JBDRLK010000091.1:0-19638 GCA_043813155.1 Pseudomonadota bacterium
ACGAGGGGATTTCGTCGCAATATCCTGTCTGCTTTCTTGACGAGGAAGAGGTGTGTCTTTCCGTTTCCCGCGAGGACAGAGATCGATTGCATGCCATTACAATTTCACGCCCGGTAAAAATTCCGCACGGCAGCCTGAAAGCCTACGAACTCGTGCCTCACGGCCTGATGTTTGAAAAAGGCGCGAGGCTTTCCATCGACTTATCGAGCATGCCTCTAGCCGCAGGGACAAGGAAGAGTTCCCTTCGCCTGGCCCTGCTTGAAGACGGAAGATGGAGCATCATCCAGGCCAGCGGGGTCGATCCATCCACGGGCAAGCTGACGGCGCAGATCGAGCACTTCTCCATCTACGGCATCGTGGCGGAGCCCGAGCTCGTGTCGGACAGGAACAGCCATTTCGAAGCCAACGGCGTGACGGCCCGGACGAATGCGACTGTTTCCGGGAGGCTGCTTGTCTCATCGTCATTCGTGTCTTTTTATGCTGAATTGGATGCAGATGACGCCGTGGATCTCACGTTCTCGGGACTGCCGACCGACGCCGAGCACCATATCTATGTCAACTCCCACGAGGACCATTACGTCCTTGGACCATCGGATGGAGGGATCATCACGATTCCGCTCGACCTGGCGCATCCCGCCCTCGTGTGGATCCAGCCCGGGGAGGGAACGATCATCATCGGCGGTGAAAAAGATGAATGCGAGACCTACGGAGAAAGAGCCGGGGGTGTCTGCACCCTGACAATGGATCTCGTGGCCGACGTCGAGCTTCTGGCCGGGACCCTGGATTGCAACGGCCATTCCATCACGCAGCCTGAGGCCTACGGCGGCATGGGCATCGGCGTTCTCATTCGACCCGTCACCGCCGGCGCAACGGTGGAAAACTGCACGATCGGAAGCGAGACCGGGTATTTTGCCTATGGCATCGAGGCCCTTGGCATGGATACCTCGGTCATCAGCAACAATACGCTCATGGACAACCTTGTCGGCATCCTTCTCCAGGGTGCAACCGATTCTTTCGTGACGGAAAACGAAGTGACCGGAGGCAGCTACTGGGCCATTGCGCTATGGGATTCGTCGAGCGGAAACGAAGTTGCGGACAACCTCGTTGATGTTGACCATGACGCCATCACGATCGAGGGATTGGACGGCGATCCTCTGAGCGCCACTGAAAACAGGATCATTGACAATGCTGTCACGCGAGGGATGGGCGGCATTCTCCTGGCCACGGGCAGAGGCAACCTTGTGCGGGGGAATGACATTTCAGGCGTTGGAAGATGCCTGGGGATTGCCACGGACGGCTGGCCGAACACAGTCTACTGGAACAATTTCAGCGAGTGGAGCACCTGGGGCGTATGGTCCGACACGGGGCCTGCCGAGATTTCCTACGGCACATCGTACGGCAACTGGTGGGGGCATGCATGCCCAGGACCTCTCTTCACGCCGGAAGTTGACAGCAACTCGCGGCACGTGAGGGACAGCAGGGCTTACGGAGAGAGAGACGCCTGGCTGGCCGGGATTTCGCCTGGCTGTCCCGGGGACGCCGACGGAGATGGCGTCGGCGATTCGGAGGACAACTGCCCCGATATTACCAACCCCGACCAGTTCGAGGTATGCGACATCCTTCCTCCAGACGCTCCCCTGATAACATTTCCCGGCAATGGGGATTGCCTGGCAGACCCGAGGCCGCTCATCACGGGGGTTGCAGAAGCCGGAAGTCTTGTTCAGATTATTGATTGCGGCGCGCGGGTTTACTTTGATGAGGGATTCTGGGATGGATGCGCCGCCTTGGGCCAGGTTCTTTCTTTCGATGACGGCTCATTTTCCCTTTACCCCAACGCGAATCTTGCCGAAAGAATCCACAACCTTGCAGCAACGGCGACTGACGCAGTGGGCAACGTCTCTGCGATCTCGACTATCGTGGCGATCACCATCGATACGATTCCTCCTGGTCCTCCGTTGATCACCTCTCCCGCGCAAGGCGAGATCGCCGGCGAGCTTTACCCGCAGATCCGGGGGATCGCGGAACCCGAGGCGTCCATCGTTGTGTTTGATTACGGGGTTCCCATCGGCGAGGCTTCCTCGGATGAGTTTGGAATATTTGCCCTTGCCCCGACCGGTTCAGTATCAGAAGGGGAGCACGTCCTGACGGCCCGCGCAATCGATTGCGCGGGGAACTTCTCGCAGTTGTCGGATCCTGTGGCGTTCGATGTCTTTGTCATCAGTGAATCTTCTCCCGTTGTCGGTTTCAATGGCAAGGTCAAGATCATCGGTGTGGAAGATTCTCTCGATCCTTTTGACCCAAGGGTGGAGACTTCAAAATTGACAGTTGACTTCGAAGCGGCGGCGGTCAAGGGTTTGGGCGGCAACTCGAAGAACCACGAGTTCAGGGCAGCGGCCGAGTGGGCGATCAGTCGCGCCACGACGGGGCAGTTGACAAGGACGATCGATGGCGAAGTTGTGATCGCAGCCGCACCAGGTACCGGCGGCAGTCCCATCAGGGAGAATATCATGCTGGAGTGGGACGGGAAGGAAGAGGATGGGCAGGATGCTGCCTTCGGCGAAACCTTCCCGTACGGCGTGACGCTGAACCTTGTCAGGCTATACGTGGGTGGCGGCCGGGGTCCGCAGTGCTCCAGGGGAGAAAGCGTTGTGTTGACCAAAGAAGGTTCCCCTGCCTGCCTCATCGATAGTGTATCTCTTGACCCCGCCGGAAGCGTAGGAACGATCACGCCAGCGGTCAAGCGCCTTGATGTAAATGTCTCACCCGAGGCCATCACGCCTGACGGCAACTCGATATTTGACTTTGCCCGCATTGACGCCGACGTGTTGATCGACAAGCCGCTCCTGGAGTGCAGCCTCTTCAAGCAGGAATTGACATGGCTGCTTTACCTGGACGTATCAGTCGTGGGAAGCAGCGGCGAGGCTGTCAGGAGTTTTCAGAGGATGAAGCCGCTGGACGTGGGCGAGTGCGCAGATCCGATCGGGCCTGTTCCATTTGCCTTTACATGGGATGGAAAGAGCGCCGATGGAAGCGTCGTCGCTGAAGGCTCGTATGCAGTGAAGGCCGAAGCGAGCCTGGTTGAGATTTCCAACAAGTTGCTTTCAGGCAGGAAGGTCGAGACCATCAAGAAGCAAGGGCCGTCCATCACCACAGGATTCACCCATGGAACGAAAGAGCTGCAATGGCAAGACGTGGAATCCCAAAAGGGGGTGATCGGCGCAAGGGATGAGATAGCGGAAGGGCAGCATCCCCTCAAGTATGAAAGCGCAACTCCTGCGACCATTGATGATTTGTACTCGAAATGGTTGCTGGCGGCCGGGGTCGACCTGCCGGCGGAGTTTGACAAGCTTCTCGCCAAGGTAATCCAGGATGCTGCGATAGACATACTCCCCAGCCAGGCGCAAATCGAAAAGTGGCGTGACCTGTATATTGGCAGCCACGGCCGGGTTAATGTCACGTGGTCCAATGCCGGGGTGCCTGCGTCGATCACCGGTCTGGACTCGGGAGCGATGACGGGGGAGGACGTGGAGGCGGCCGATCGGTATCTTGAGGAGCAACAATCCTCCATACAGGTTCTCTTCAACCTCCAACCCGGGGAGAGAATGGTCCTTGGAAAGGTCGCCCCGAACGCCTACGGCAAATCGACCTACGTTCAGTATGTGCACGAGTATTCGCCCGATCCTGACGGCGCCGGCGGCTGGTACCGGGTGGCCGGAGATAGGCTCGTGGTGCACGTGGATCATGACGACGAGCCTACGGCGTCGAAAAGAATCGACATGATCCACGCGGACTGGAACCAGCTCACGGCGTTCCCGTCCCCCTTCTTGACGCAGGTGGAGGCGGAGAACATCGCCATCCTGGAGTCCGGGATCGGTGATGTGGAGCGTGTATCCTCGGAGGGACCCTATCTCATGTTCATCGAGCCGGGAAACGGTGTCTTGCTCTATGAGGTCCTCGTTTCGGGAATCGGCTCGGCGCGCAAGATCTATGTGAACTGCGTCGATGGAAGCATTGTCGCTAACGTGGACGGAATCGTAAGGGGGAGAGTGACGTTTGATTTCAACCCGTTCACTCCGCAGACCGCGGTCAACCACGGCGAGTGCGCCGGCGGGGTCCCCGATGCCAAGGTGTGCCTTGCCGGGTTCGGTGCGCCCGATGAGTGCGTTGAGACCGACGTCCAGGGGTACTATGACGAAGCGCCCCTGGAAGCATGGGGATGCGGTCCCTGGCCGGCTAGAGGCTGCAACGTCATTCTTGAGGGGGAATACATCTCGGAGTACACTCTCGGGAAGAACTTCATCCCCTCGACTGAAGAACCCTACTTTGGCCTGCACAATGGGTTCTTTCACAGGATCGATACCCCCTCAGGCGGCCACATCGTGCTGCGCCAGGTTCAGGGGCCCGACCTGGTCGACCTTGACACGATCGACTTCATCACGGGCACGCTCTTCGCGCATATGAATTATCAGCAGCACCTCTACAGGCAGTCCGGGCTGATCGACGGAGGCCCCGTGCACCTCGAAATCGACTGGCAGCCGAAAGGCTACATGTACCCGTGTGACGAAGACAGCGATTGCGGAGGATGTGATACGTCAACTCACTTTTGCCAGATGGACAATACGAGGGATTTTTCAGAAGATTCGGCTGTTAAAAATGTTCCTGGTGATGGAGATGGCAGAAGATGTTCCAGCAACGACGAATGCGAATTTTACCCTATAAGAGATAGCCGCTTGAATTTTTTCTGCAACACGATATTCCCCGGCGACCCTGATCATGCCGGGACCTGCGACTGGGTCTCACCTGACAGAGGAGGCATCGGAGATTACTCGGATCCCCTGACGAGTGAGCTGATTGCCAACAACATCAGCATTGCATCATCCAGGCTGCTATGCGAGGACTTCCCGGGATGCCCCTATGTCAGGGACAGCGCAGAGAGGCTCGGGTTCCTGGATGTGCGCGATCATGCGGAGTACGAGGGCATCTTCATCATAAGTCACGAACTCATGCATTACATCCTGGGGAAGGAAGGTTTCTTCTCGGGAACCGGAGGACACGGGACGCTGGCCGGGTTTGCTTCCGAAACCATCCCGAGCTTTGTTCCTCTATTCTTGTATCCCGAGTCCTATATGTTCATGAACAGGATTGGAGACGCGAATTTTGATTTCGGTCCCACTTTTGGAGGGGATCCGCTTTCCGGCATGGATGACTGCGCAACGAACGCGGCTGATGGGGAGACCGACGACCCGTGGGATTTTTACGCATGCCAGACGCAGATCATGGACGGGGCCGTTGCCATCGATGCTCCCACGTGCAGGGAGGATCGCTGCTACGTCTATGACCCTGCCTACGAGGCTTGCTGCGCGGCCGGAAACTGCTCGGATGTTTTCGGTAATCCGAGCGGCTTCCCTGTCATCTGCGAGTTCAGCGCGGACACGGGGAGGCATTACGGCTTCAGGATCGTGGATGTCCATGAGAACGGTGAGTGGTTAGGAAGCATACTGACCAAGCACTCGCTGCAGACCGGCAAGAGGCTGGGGCTCAACAGGTTCGCCCGGCTTCTTGACGGTTTTTCCGTGAGAGATTCGACAAGAGTTTACCGGGGAGCCAATTCTCTGCTCAACGGGGTCACCCGCCCCGACGCCAGGACCGCAGCCGCCTTCGAAGGGAGCAAGGCATTCGACATGAATGTGACAGCCGACTTCGATTACACGGATGAAGCAAGCAACATGATGTATCACGGGGACATCCTGGACAGTGCGGGCTGGAGCATGCAAGGCATTACCTTCACCGGCAGGATCGATTCCCAGGACGACGTGGACCAAAGGAGCCTCTACTTGTACGCGGGCGAGACTTACGAGGTCACCCTTGATTCGGTCGCGGCAAGAGGCGACTTTTATCTTGCCCTGTTCAAGGACCTTGACAACTCGGCCGATCCATGCCTGCCGAGAGGCTGGACTTGGGCCCCGACGATCCCGGGGACTCCCGGCGGATATGGAAGCGGCACGATCAGGCCCGTTGCGGATGGATTCTACTCAATACAGGTCGGCGCGAACATTTACAGCTCATCGGCAGCAGATTATTCAGTGATCATATCATCGGAAGATGACTATCCCGATCTTCCTGAACAGGCCGTCGCGTTGCCCCAGAATATCTCGCCCGCATACCGTATCTATGGAGAGCTCGGTTCGGGAAGCACGGATGTCGATCAGTTCAGGGCCTATCTTCCCATGGGAAGCAGGTCTACGTTTATCATAGAGAATCTCTCTAATCCGTACCGGCCCTCGCCCGATCCCGTGGCAAAAGTGTTCTTCCCGTTCATACGATGGGAGGACGGAGAACCTGAAATCATAGAGAAAGAGAGGGAATGCACCTTCGTCGGCGGGCTATGCAATGTTTCGTTCGACCCGTCAACCTACATCGCGGGATACTACAGGCTTGAAATCTCCAACGAGGGAACGGAGAGGAGGATTGGCTACAGGTTCAGGGTGGAGTCCGCGGACGGCCCTGACTGCTCACGCGATTACTCTTCGACCCATGCTTATCAAGACAAATGCCGTCTCGACCGGCATCCTCTTTTCGCCGCAACCATGGTGGATGCATGGGATGTCGACCACCTGTGGTTTTACGGGACGAGGAACCACATCTACACGCTCTCGCCGGTCGGCAATATCCGGGTCTCCGTTCACCACCCGACCTATCTTGACCGTGATGATCGCGAGTACGAGGGAACGAGCCTCAATCCCATCTTTTCCATGAACCACGACCCACAGGGGTGGTTTGGGGATGTCTCCTACGTGGCCCCCATGGACGGGTGGTACAGGGTGACAGTTGCCGGTGCTGCGCCATCCTACCCTGCAAACTACGCCGTCTCGCTCTTCTCAAGCAGGTGGACGGCGTGCGACATGGAGAGCATCAGCGATGTGTTCGACGCGGTGTGCGCGTATTAACAGGAGCAGAGCCATGAAAAGAGCCGCCTTCATAAATTTCTCGCTCCGGGCAATTCTCCTTTTCCATCACGCCTGCTCCGGAGGGCATACGGCCTCCGACACCCTGTCGGACGGTGATGAAGAGACGGACTGCATTGCTGTTGCGCTGCAGGAATCCTGCAACGGGCTCGATGACAACTGCAACGCCGAGGTCGATGAGGACGCCTTCGGCGTCCTCAAGGGACCGGTTCTTATCTGCGAAAGCTGTGGAATCTTTAACAATTCAAACAGCTTCTTGAATGATACACTTGTGCTGGTTTGGAGCTCAAATTACTTTAACAGTGAGGCAAACAGGGATGGAGCATGGTGGGACCAGGGATCATACTATGCATTCTATGATCCGGGTCTTGGCCTGCTCGAAGGTCCGGAAAAACTTTCCGACGATGAAGTAAACCCCGAGAGGAACATTTCAGAGAGTTTCAAATTTGTTTTTTATAACGAGACAAACTTCCTTCTTGGCTGGTATAGTGACTTGGATAGGACTGATAAAAGTGGTCGTGTATTAAGAGAGGCAAATATTCATTTCAAAGGCGAGGAGTTTCAACTGGATGAAGGGGGGCTTTTCGATCTTGTCGACTATGATACCGATCACAATTACATTGCTACCAGGGGGTGGCAGGATATCGTCGAGAGTGAATTCGAATGTGACCCCTACTCTACGAGCTTTGGGACCTGCATCTGGCATTTCAGCCTTGGCTACAAGAAGATAGTTAGTCCTGACGTATTCTCGCCCTACGAGGCTATTTTTCAAGATACGACGATTGGAAGCCCATTCCCGCATGTCTTCGACAGGTACAAAGGGATGTTCTATGTTGTGTACCCAAAATGCGTAATTATCGATAGACAATGGGTGTGCGAAAGCATCAACCTTCTTGTGTTTGAAGGATCAAGGAACCCGGAAAACGTGAAGGTCATTGAAGTTGATCCTGATGAAATATATCCTGGGGCAGAAGCGTTCCGCAGTGGCATATATGGAATGTTTACAATGGGTGGCAGGGAGCGCGTTTACGCCACAATGCTTATTGAGCCTGACGTCCCTGATTCGCCATATATGTCAAGAGAGCAGGTATGGTCCATTTTGAGCATACCGCTTTCCTACCCTGCACAGGATGTAGAATGGTACGACCTGGGCGAGATGGAGAACTTCTGCCGCGAGCCCGGCTATTCTGTTGTCCCTCACAGCTTGGTAATGGAGAGAGGGGAGGGAGACTTCCTTTATCTTTTCAGGTGCGCCACCTATCGAGAGGGTCCTGGCCCCGGGGAAGATCTTTTAGAGGATCAAACGTTCTACATATACGGGCACTCCCTGACGCCTCACTGGCCCTACTTCAGGACGGGGGCCATTCTCCCCTCTGAGCACATGATAACACGCATTTCCGCCTCGTACGTCGGGAACGGTCAATATGCGGTCCTCTACACCGACTGCGACGAGAACTTTTACTGCGTCGTCTATGGCATTATCCTCGGCTGCAAGTGAAGGGTGTTACCTATTTGATGCCCGCTACTTACCGAGAGCCCCTTTGCCCGTCCAGGGTGTTGCCCCTTCCGGAGTGACTTCCACGTCACCTCAGCCAGAGTTCAGAGCTCCTGACATGGTACAGGGCAATTTTGTTACATTATGGGCGGCATCGAGCCACTCACCACGTCGATGGCGCCCATTTCTCGGCCGGAAGCGTGTTTCATTATAATGAGCTGTCCCTGCGCGGCTGTCATGGAGCTTTTTGGGGGCTTTGCGGGAGGGCTTTGGGGGCGAGGCCGTGTTTTCGGTGACTCCGCAGGACTTCAAGCTTGCTTGACATTCCTCGGGCAAGTGTAATATCTCCATTTCATACCTTTTCACTCCTCATCCGAAAGGCCGGCGGAATGATAGGAATCGCCATAGAGGCAAGCACGAGCTGCCCCTCCTGTGGCAATCTCCTGGCGCTCAATGCCATGGTGCCGAAGATGCTGTGCAATCAATGCGGCGCCGTCACGCAGCTCGGCGCGGGCTTGTGGGAATCGCTTCTCGGCGACGCCATCAGGGAGGCGCCGAGATCATCGGTCAACGAAGGCTCCTCTTCAAGGGTTTTTTCAAAGGGCCTGGCCTTCGAGATCACGTACGGGACGATCCTGCTGCTCGGTTATTCAGGCCAGCTGCGAGTCTTTTCCGCGGCCGGCGGGCTGGTCTATGCCAGCGAAGCCTCGAGGAAAAAGGAAGCCGAGGCGCTGAAAAAAGCCGGTTTGGCCAAGGACTGAAAAAAATGCCGCTCATTCCAAACTTTTCTCTGGATAATTTAATATAAAACAGCGTATACTATTGTCATTTGAGGAGGTCCCTTATGAAACTGAACATGCTGAACATGCTGAACATGCTGAGCTGCGCGCTGGTTTTACTTTTAACGGCGCCGGGATGCGGGGGCGGCGGCGAGACGCGGGAGGATATCCCGAACCCCTTCCTCGAGGACATGAGCAACCCCGGCAAGGAGGACACGGGCTACCTGAACCCCGACGGCATCGAGGTGGAGGTCGATATCGAGGGAGACGTGGAGGCGCCTTCCTACCGCCTGTTCGAAGGGCCGGCCGAGCTGGGCCAGTTCGCCGTGACCTACCTTCGAAACCGCCGCGAGTTCTACCTCGAGAGCCTGGCCGAGGACGCGACCTCGGACGAGCGCGTGGAATGGCTCGTCGAAGGGAGCTGGATCACGGCCGCGCAGGCGCGCGAGCAGTCCCTGGAAAACCTGCGTCATTTCCGCATCCGGGGGATTAATGCCGTCCTGCTGTTCGAGGCGGCGGACAACGTCCAGGTGGGGTCGGTGTTCACGGCCAAGGTGCCGCTCAAGCCCTACTCGGTGATGTCGGACGCGGGAGACAGCTGCGCCGACGCCGACGGCCACATGACCCTGGGCCAGTCCGTGTACTGGTACATGTGGAACCCGGACCGCGACGGGTGCTCGATCCCGGTGCAGGACCTTTCCGTCACCGTGTCGAAGCTGCTGCCCGTGGAGAAGAACACCTATCCCGAGTACGACCGGCTCATCGAGGATTCGAAGATCACGTCCGTCATTCTATTCGGGCAGATCGGCGACGACCCGCTCACGGACAGCGATTCCGGGGTGCGCAACTTAAGCAGCATGGCGCGCTGGCTCGTTGACGGCGGTTTCAGCGAGGTCACGCCCGCGCCCGTGGGCCGGCGGTTTTCAAAGACCGTACAGGGGATCGAGTTTATCGTCGACCTGTATTCGCCCTATGATTTCTCGGGCCTGAGCGACATGGCGCACTTCTCGAATTTCCAGAAGGCGCTCAGCGAGCACGAGATCGTGGCCTACGACGGCCACAGCATGCTGGGCGCGAGCGATTTCTGGGGCAGGCCCGATTACCCCGATTTCTACCAGATCTACCTGTACGGCGGGTGCCTCGGGTACGAGTACTACGTCCGCCCCATCCTGGAGGGCAAGGGCGGCTGGGACAACGTGGACATCGTCTCGAGCGTGGTCGAGGTCTCGGCGAGCGCCAACTACTACGCGGCGCCTTTCATCGCCAAGATCATCTGGGCGGCGAGCCACGAGTACGGCGCGTCGTGGAAGGACCTCCTGGCGGTCATCCGGCAGAAGGTGGGCGACTCCACCTTCGGCGCCAGCGGCGTGCGGGAGAACTGTTTCTCGCCGTCCGGCCCCATCTGCGACCCCGATGACCCGGTAACGGGCGAGCTGAAAGTTTACGAGAGCACCAACGTCGTGCCCATCCCGGACAACGACCCGGCCGGCGTCACGTCCGTCATCGTGGTGCCCGACGAGGCCGCGGCCGTCAGCGTGTCGGCCCAGCTCGACGTGACGCACACCTGGGTGGGCGACCTGCGCATCATGCTCGAGCATGACGGCACCGAGGTCGTGCTCTGGGACCGGACCGGAGGGTCAAACCAGAACATTACCCAGAGCTTTTCGCTGGATGCGTTCGCGGGCAAGGGAGTTTCAGGCGACTGGACGCTCACGCTGGCCGACCACGCGGCCGAGGACACGGGCTCGCTCAACCGCTGGACCCTCACCGTGGAAGTTCCGGAGTAATACGGTTGACCTTCTTATAATCAAAAACCTCGTCAGGGAACCTGGCGCGGTAGTATCGCGACACGTACGAGCATTCGCTGCCGAGCCTGCAGAAAACGCAGCTGCTGTCCCTGTAGACAGGATAGTTGGGCTCGAGGCCGCGGTCCATGGAAAAAAACACGTTTCTGCATGCCAGGACCTCCTCGTCCACCTTGCATTGCGGCACGCGATGGACGGAGAGGCACTTTTGCGTTCCGCCGTAGCGGCCTGCAAATTTTACGAGCTCGAGGTTCACATGCCTGAACTCCACGAGCAGTCTGGCGATGTCGGGGTCCCTTCTTCCGTGAATGATCTCGGGCGAGAAATAGCTCATGGTGAAAGACTGCAGCCCCATGCCATCCAGGAGGAAGGACGCCACGTCCGTGAGATGGTCGTAGTTATCAATCGTGACGACAAAATTCACTGAAAACTCGACGCCCAGGCGCCGCATGTTGGCCATGGCCCTCTCGACCAGCCGCTTTGAGTCCGGCCGGCCCGTCATGCGGGCGTAGGTATCGGCCCGGTGGGACAGGCAGGTGATGGAAATCGAGGGGTGAAACTGCGCGATGCGGCGGCAGAACTGAGGGTCGGCAAGCTTCAGGCCCGGGGAGACGATCTCGATTTTCCTGTCGTGTTTTCTGCATATGTCCAGGAGCTCGAAAACCCTCTCATATTCCAGGATGTCGAACCCGGACATGCGGATGGGACGGTTCCTGCCGGCCCGCAGCGCGGAAAGCCCGCGCTCGAACCTCTCCGGGATGCTTCCCATGCCCGGGAAAGACGAGCCCATCAGGCCGCGTCCCGCATCGAGAGCACGGTGCAGGGCGCGTCGCAAAGCCTGCCTTTTTGCGATCCCGCGGGAGCAGAAGTTGCACTTCATCCCGCAGTCGGCCCCCGTGAAGAACAGCTCGCCGCTGTCCTCGAGGTGAAAACCTTCGAGCAGCTCGAACATCCGGAAAAAGCCTTCATTCATGCGAAAAACATTAAATCACGATTTCCCTGTCGATTCAAGAGCGCCGGGCTCTGGTGTCCGGGCGCCGGTTTCAAGGCGGGCCGGGGAGGCACGGCAGCGAGGGAGGCGTGGGGGGCGGGAAAAGCAGCGAAAATTGATTACCCGTTGCTTTTTTACGGGAAGCGGGATAAATATTGTAGTCGGTAGAAGTGGCCGGGGGTTCGTGAACAATGGGCCTGAGGCGGCAGGTTGGGCCTGGAATCAACCACAGCAAGCGAAGCGGCCGTTCGGCCGTCCAGGGAGTCAAGCGTGAGAAGGGCCAAGACGCTGCTCAACAATAAAGACACGCTGAAGACGGAGCTCCTTGCCACGCCCATCAGGGACCTGGAGCTGGATATCCAGAGGAGCTTCTTCGAACCGTGTATCCAGAAAGCGCTGGAGGACGTGAAGCACTTCGGCGTGAACCTGGAGCCCACCTTCTACCTGAGCGACGAATACGGGTGCATGGAAGGCACCACGAACATAGGCATCGGGTTCTGGGACGCTGACAAGCTCCTGCGGGAGATCCTCAGGGAGACAAAGGACATCTACAGGGACGAGGGGACGATCCTTCGGCTGATCAAGCACGAGATCGGTCACGCCTTCTGCTACGGGTTCAAGCTCTACCGCTTGAAGGAGTTCAGGACGACCTTCTGCGTGGAGGGACACTTTTTCAACACCTACCCGGACAACGACCGTTACCGCTGGGACCCATGGAGCATGAACTACGTCAACCCGGAGGGGGATTTCTATGCCCAGAAGCACCCGGACGACGATTTCGCCGAGACCTTTGCCACGTTCACCGATCCGGCCGGGTCCTGGAAGGTGCAATACAGGGGCAGGAAAGGGGTCATGAACAAGCTGAAGTTCGTGCGCGAAGCCATCAGGACCTTTGGAAGGAAAAAACCCCTCGTCACCAACGGGCGCAAGTCCCTGGACATCACGGCCGGTGAAATAGACGAAACGGTCGGCGAGTTCTTCAAGGTCAGCCCCAACAGGTACGCGGCGGGCGCGGACGGCTACATGGACCCGGAGCTCAAATCCATCTTCAAGGTCAGGGTAGGCGCCCGCAGGAAGGCGCTGCTTTCATGGCAGCTGCTTTACCGGTACAGGAAATTCATCGAAAAGACCGTGGCATCGCAGTCCCGGTGCAGGGACAGGCGCATCATAGCGGATATCATCACGAAAATCCGTTCGAGGCTCAAGGCCCTCAAGCTCGTCTATGTGCCCGAGGAGGAGGACAAGACGCTGGCCATGCTCACCAGCCTGATCCTGCTCAAGACCGTCTGCTTCAACCAGTTCGGGACCTTCAAGCTCATGACCAGGAAGAGCTGAGACCCCAAGTGTCACATCTTCGGGGGCGGGATGACCACGGCCGAGCCTTTCGCTACGACCGTGCCGTCCTGGTTGGTCCAGAGGAGATCCATGCGCACGCGCCTTTTAGCCTCTAACTTCTCGACCACCGTTGCTTTCGCCGTGATCGTGTCGCCGAAATGCGTGGGGGCCCTGAAACGGGCCGTCACCTCGATGGCCACGGTGCCCAGGCCGGGCAGCTTCATGCCCAGGACGGGCGCGATGAGCGCCTGGGGCAGGGCGCCGTGGGCAATGCGCGTGCCGAAGGGCGTCAGCTTCGCGAACTCCTCGTCGACATGCATGGGGTTGAAGTCGCCGGAGATGCCGGCGAAAAGATACACGTCCGTCTCGGTGATGGTCTTCGTGAACGTTGCCGACATGCCGACTTCAAGCTCGTCGTAGGTGTAGCCCAGCTTGTAGGGGAGGGAGGCGCGCGCCGCGCCGCCGCCCCTGTCCTCCTCGAAGTGGGCCAGGTCCATGACGGTGTTCGTGGGCTTGTCCGCAAAGACCGCCCTGACCTTGAGCCCCACGCGCATCTTGTCCGGTTCGATGCCTTTGACGATGTGGACCAGGCCGCCGTCCGCTCCGTCCAGCCTGATCATGGCCAGGACGTACGGCGGTTTCGCGGGCTGGTAAGGCTCTTCATAGCGGATGACGGTAAACCCAGTGACCGTTCCCGTGCCGGGAAGCTCGACCCACTCGGCGCACCTGTCCGTGACCGAATGCTCGCAGGACGAGCGCGGCGGCACGTTCACCTTGCTGCAGCCCGGGCACTTGATGCCCAGTATTTTCTTTTCATCGCGCAGGGCGATCAGGAATCTGCTTCCCGTGCGGCCCGCGAAATACTGGTAGGGCAGGGCCATCTTGCCTTCGATCACAAAAGCGTCGTCTTTGCCGAGCTCGATCCTGGAAGTCATGGTTCCTCCTGAGTATTTAATATGTAGTGCGGCCCTTCTGGGCTGCCGCGGCGGGGCTGAAGCCCCGCACTACCCAGCCCAACTGTTCGGCGGGGCTGAAGCCCCGCACTACCCAGCTCAACTGTCGATCACGTCGAAATAGATTATGTCCGTAATTGCGCCGGCTCGCTTATCGGCCCACACCGGGCGGACGCGCGCGTTCTTCTTCACCCGGTCGATGTGCGCCGGGTTGATCTCGTGCCAGAAGATGTCGCTGCCCGTGCACCCGTCCAGCAGCATGAAGGCCGCGCAGTAGGGCGTTTCCCTGCTCTCGCCGGTCAGCGGGTCGGGGCTCGCGTAATAGGCGATGTCGTAATTCGCGATCTTGCCCTCCGGGCCGATCTCGACAAGCTCGTCGGCCCTCACGCGGCAGATCGCGCAGATCTCGCGCGGCGGCGACTGCAGGCGGCCGCATTTCGGGCACTTGTTGGCCAGGATCCGCTTGTTGTCCTTGAGCTCCTGGAGAAATTTTCCCATCAGGGGGCCTGTGGCAAAGCGCTGCGGTACGGATATGACCTGCTTGAGCCTGATGAGCTCTTCCTCTTTTTCTTCGCCGGCCCGGCCCGAGGGGGGCGCGTACTTCTTGAAGAATTTCGGGGCCTTCATCATGAGGCTCATGTCGCCTTCCACCTTGAGGCGGCCGGACGTGAAGGCGGCCATGCCGTCGAGCTTGCCCAGCGTGATGTCGATGAAATCCTTTGCCGAGGCCGTGCTGGTCACGTTCGGGTCGTGGATGCCCTCGAGCACCTTGACCGAGGTGTCGTTGACGCAGACCGTCCACTCGCCGCCGCCCTCGCCCGACAGCTTGTAGCCGTAGTTGGCCGTCACGCCCTTGATGCCCTCGGGGCGTACGCGGCCCTCCATGGTGCCGAAGATGTCGGCCGCCGTTGCGCCGCCCGCTTTCTCTTTCTTCGGCCGCGGCGTGATGCCCCACTTCTTGAGCTCCTTCTTGAGCACCTTGCCGATGCGGTTGCGCGGGAAATCCTCCTCCAGGAGCTCCACGTACCTGGGGACCTTGAAATCGGCGAGCTTTTCGCGGCAGAAAGCGATCAGCTCGTCCACGGTCAGGGAATCGTCCGAGGCGATAACGAATGACTTGACCGCCTCGCCTGTGACCTCGTCGGGGACGCCGATGGTGGCCGCCTCGGCCACCTTGGGGTGGGAGGCCAGGAGCCTGTCGATCTCGCTGGGGTAGATGTTCTCGCCGCTGCGGATGATCATGTCCTTGATCCGGTCCACGATGAAGATGTAGCCGTCCTCGTCCCTGAAGGCGATGTCGCCCGTGTGCAGGAACCCGTCAGCGTCGACGGCCTCCCTGGTTTCCTCGGGACGGTTGTAGTAGCCCTTCATGACAACGTCGCCGCCGATCAGGATTTCGCCTCGCTCGCCGGGCGGGCATTCCCCGCCGTTTTCATTGACGATCTTCACGGTCTGGCCGGGCAGGGGAAGGCCGATGGACCCCACCTTGCGCACGCCGCCGCGCGGGTTGATGGTGCTCACGCAGGTGGCCTCGGTCAGGCCGTAGCCCTCGACGATGGGGATGTTGAACGTGTCCTGGAACCGTGTCATGGTTTCCTTTGTCAGGGGCGCGGCGCCGCACACGCCGAACTGAAGGGAGCTCAGGTCGTATTTCTGGCGGCCGGGGTCGGAGAGAAGGATCTGGTACACGGCCGGGACGGCGGACCAGAAATTGACCTTGTACTTGTCAACGACCTCCCAGTACTCGCCGGCGCTGAAGGTCTTTCGCAGCACGATCCGGTGCCCCTTGCTCATGCTGGATACGCAGGTCAGCATGGCATTGACGTGGAACAGGGGCAGGAAACAAAGGACCGTCATGTTCTCGTCAAGGTGCAGGGCCTCGCTGATGCCGTCAACGTCGGCCAGAACGTTCCTGTGCGTGAGCAGGACGCCCTTCGGGTTGCCCGTGGTGCCGGACGTGTAGAAGATAAAGGCAACGTCCTGCGGGTCCGCGCCGCACGCGACTGCGGCCCGCGGGCTTTCCGCCATGATCTTGTCGTAGGAGAAGTGGCCCTTGTCCGGGGCCTTGCCGATTTCAATCACCTTTTCAAGGTGCGGGCACCTGTCCCTGATATCGTTCAGGATGGGCAGGTACTGGTCCTCGATGATCAGGCCGCGCCCCTTCGAGTCGTTGAGCAGGTACTCCACCTCGTCGGCCTTCCACCACCCGTTGATCGGGCCGGTAACGGCCCCTATTTTCTGGATGGCAAAGTAGGCGACCAGGACCTCGGGCCGGTTCTGAACCAGCACGTGGATGAAGTCGCCCTTTTTGAAGCCCAGGCTCTTCAGGCCGCCGGCCAGGACATTGACCCGCCCGGCCAGCTCGCCGTAGCTTATGACATCGTCGTAATACTGCAGGTAGGGCTTTTCGTTGTATTTTTCGGCGGCAGTATCGAGATAGGTTCCTAGGTTCATGGTAACTCCTTGATTCTGCTGGCGGGCGATGACGCCCGCCTTTAATTCAAGCCATTGGCTATTGGCCCCCCCACCTTATCCACCGCCACCTGTTGGCTTTCAGCCTCTCCACCGCCACCCCCTGGTTTTTTCCAGGTGCACGAGGCGATGCCTATTTCTCGCCGGGGCCGTCGATGCCCCATTGCTTTATCTCTTTTTTCAGGGTCTTGCCCACGGCGTTGCGCGGGAAGTCCCGGTCCAGGATTTCTATGTATTTCGGCACCTTGTATTCGGCCAGCTTTGCCTGGCAGTGCTCCCTGATCTCGTCTTCGGTCATGGACTCGCCTTCTTTCAGGATAACGTAGGCCTTGACTTCCTCGCCCTGGACCGGGTCGGGGACCCCCACGCAGGCCGCGTCCCTGATCTTGGGATGCTCGACGAGCAGGTAATCGATTTCCTTGGGGTAAATGTTTTCTCCCCCGCGTATGACCATGTCCTTGATCCTGTCGATGATGAAGATGTAGCCGTCCGCGTCCTTGTACGCCACGTCGCCGGTGTGCAGGAACCCATCGGCGTCGATGGCCTCCGCGGTTGCCTCGGGCCGGTTGTAGTATCCCATCATGACGATGTCGCCGCGGATCACGATTTCGCCCGGCACCTTGGGCGGAAGCTCCTTGCCCTCTTCGTCGACGATCAGCACTTCCTGGCCCGGCAGCGCAATGCCGATGCTCCCGATTTTCTTCCTGCCCCTCCTCGGGTTGAGCGTGCTGACGCAGGTGCCCTCCGTGAGGCCGTAGCCTTCGACAATGGGGATCTCGAAGGTCTGCTCGAACTCCTTGAACGTTTCCACGGGCATGGGCGCGGCGCCGCAGATCCCGAACATGAGGGAGCTCGTGTCGTGCTTTGCCCTTCCAGGGTCCGTGAGCAGGATCGAGTAGACGGCCGGCACGGCGGACCAGAAGTTGACCCTGTATTTTTCAACGACTTCCCAGAACTCGCCGGCGCTGAACTTCCTGCGCAGCACGATGGCGCCGCCCCTGTCCAGCGACGAGGTGCAGGTCAGCATGGCGTTCACGTGGAACAGCGGCAGGAACACGAGTATCCGCAGGCCTTCCTCGAGGTCGATGCCGTCCTGGAAGCTCTTGATGTCCGCGAAAACGTTTTGATGAGACAGAAGCACGCCTTTCGGATTTCCCGTCGTGCCGGACGTGTAGAAAATGTAGGCGGCTTCTTTTTCATCGCAGGTGCATGCGAAATGCTTTGCGCCGTTGTCTTTCATGATCCCGTTGTACGAGGCATGCGACGGCCGCGGATTCTCTCCTGTTTCGATCACGATTTCCAGGCTCGGGCACTTTTCCCGGATTTCGTCCAGTATGGGAATGTACCGGGGCTCGATGATGAGCCCGCGGCCCTTTGAATCGTTCAGCAGGTATTCGACCTCCCCCGCCTTCCACCATCCGTTGATCGGGCCGGCCACGGCGCCGATTTTCTGGATGGCGAAATATCCGGCCAGGGTCTCGGGCGAGTTTTCCACCAGGACGTGGATGAAATCGCCCTTATTGAATCCCAGGTCTATCAGGCCATGGGCCAGGGCGTCGACCTGCTGCGCAAATTCCCCGTACGTGATTGTCCGGTCGTAATAAAACAGAAAAGGCTTTGACCCGAATTGTTCAGCCTTCTCGTCGAGATATGTGCCGAGGTTCATTCGTTTTCTCCAGTTGCATCCCCTATAATATCCTCAATGATGTAGTGCGGCCCTTCAGGGCCGCCAATTATATCTCAGTGACGTAGTGCGGCCCTTCAGGGCCGCTGCGGCGGGGCTAAAGCCCCCGCACTACCCAGCTCAACTGCTCGGCGGGGCTAAAGCCCCCGCACTACATTGCCGGTCGGTGGGCGGGTGTTCGCTATCCTGCCTCCGGAATGTCTTTTGTCAGAAGGACCAGCACGGTCCACAGCGTTCCGCCGAAGCCCGAGGCCAGGGCCCGGCGCACCTCTTTTTTCACCTGGTGGTCGCCTGCCGTGCCGCGGATCTGCATGGCGGCCTCGGCCACGCGGACCATGGCCGTGGCCCCGATCGGGTTGGACGCGATCACCCCGCCCGACGGGTTGACGGGGAACGATCCGTCGATGGCGATATCGCCGTTTTCCACCATCTTCAGGTGCTCGTCGGACTCGTAGAGCAGGAATTCGCGCAGCCAGTCCAGCCCCCACCAGCTGGACGGGTCGTACATTTCAAAAACATCGATTTCCTTGCGAGGGTCCCTGATGCCGTTGCGCTCGTAGAGCTTCTGCGCGGCGTAGCGCATGGTGGTCATGACCTTTTCCTCGCTGAACAGGGTGCCGAAGGACTCTTCCCTGTGTGTGGTGACGTGGTCGCGGACCCACGCAGGGTTCTTGCAGTGTTTCTTCGCCTTTTCCTCGGACATGAAAATCATGGCACAGGCGCCGTCGCTTTGCGAGCACATGTGGATCAGGCGCAGCTCCCCCACGAGTTGCGGCGACGTGGCGGCCAGGTCGTCGATCTGGTCGAACTCGAGCCCCAGCCGCCTGTGCGCGCGCTTGTTGAGCATGGCGTGCTTGTCCATGATGATGCGGTAGCGCATGGAGGCTTTCTTCGCGCGCTCCGCCCCGAACTCGTCGATGACCTCCTGGGCCGTGATGCCGGTGAGGGCGCCGGTCTGGAGCTGGCGGCCCCAGAGCGGGTCGGCCATGTTGGTGATCCCACCGGTCGTGTCGCCTTCCTGGAGCTTTTCGAAACCGATGGCCATCACGACGTCGTGCAGGCCCGATGCAACGAGGTTGTCTGCGGCGCAGACCAGCGTGGCGCCCGTCGTGCCGCCCGTGGTGACGCGCAGCGTTTCCTTGCCGCAGGCGCCCGTGCC
>JBDRLK010000092.1:0-2647 GCA_043813155.1 Pseudomonadota bacterium
CCGGTTATAAATCGTTCACCACTGGTAGGGTCGAGGACTGGCGCGGTGGCTTTATTCTCTTACCAATTAAATCCTTCGCAAAATGGTAAGAAAGCAATTAGCTTCTGCAGGGCTTCGCCCTGCCGCAACGAGAAACTAACAGTAACACTAAAATGTAGGGCGGCCCTTTAGGGCCGCCGCGGCGGGGCTAAAGCCCAGCCCTACAAGCATTTTGATGTGTTAGCCTGGCTTGAACCATGGCCGAAAAAACCACCAGTTACCGAGGCTGTTGACGCCAATGGGCTGAAAGCCTCCATATCTACTCACCCGGCCGATCGCCTGTTTCCCGAAGCTTCTTCAATGTGGTTTCCCGCAAATCACCCACCATGGTCCTGTGCGTCATCGGTAAAAACCTCTTCAAATCATTTCTGATCGCGTCCACGGGCGTGCGCTCTATCAGCCCGAGCAGCTTTTCGGCGTCCACGGTTTCGTCATAGATCTGCATCTTCCTGCCTACGATCTCCCAGTCAATCCTTACCTTTTTAGAAAGCAGGAACCAGAGCCGGGTGGAACGGTCGTCAAAATCCCATCCGGACCAAAGGCGAAGGATTGCCGCTGACCTTGGGCATTCCAGGCGCGCCCGCGCTCGGGCGACAACAGCAGCCGCGGCATCCAGACAGGTCATCAGGACCAGGCAGGTTCGGCCCGGAGGACCCGGGCCGGAACGGGAGCCTTCAGGCTCCCATTCCCTTTCTTGTTTTTCGGGAGGAGAAAGTCTCCCTTCTGGTTGACTTTCCCTGAAACGAATGGGTAACATCGTCTGCATGAGTGCATTGAAAGGGCCTGGCCGCCCCATCGCCGAAAAGCTGGTCGCGTTGATGAAGAAGAAAGTCCTCGGCAAAGTCGTCAACCTCAAGGAGGTCATGGCCGGACAGGCCGCGGCAAAGGATCTGCAGAAGACAGTAGTGACCAGGGAGGGCCTTTCTGACTTCCATCCGGCGCACGCAGCCTTCATCTACACCCAGAACCAGGTGTCGGTGATGTCCGAGCAGCTCACCGCGCTTGACGAGATGGCGCCATTCGTGGAAATCATCACCAGGGCCGAGGACCTGTACATGCCGGGCGGGCCACCGATGAGCCCGCTCACGACGTCCTACTTCACCTGCTGGGCCTTCTTCGATGCCTGCGCCGGCGCGGCTGACGAGAGCATTGGCACAACCGTCCTGGAGGTGGGCACGGCCTTTGGCATGCACGCCGACCTGCTGCGTCTCATCCGTTTGATGCAGCAATCGAGGATGGGCATTTATATAAACGAGGGCGCAGAAGGCAGCCTCGTCGTTCTCCGCGAGCTTGTCACCGACATCGTTTGCCGCGCCATCGTCCCAACCGGCTTCAGCGGCCGGAAAGGCGAGCTCTGGTACGTGCGGGTGCTCTCCCCTCCCTTCCCTGGAAGCTCGGAGCACGTCGTCTTCACAACGCCGTACATCCTGTTGGAGCCGGGGCTGCGCGAGTGGCAGGCGTACTTCCGGCGCGCTTTGCCTGACGTCCCCCGGCAGCCGCGTATCGATGCCTGCGGGCGTCACATGAAATACGGCCCGACGCGCCGCTACTGGAACGATTTCGTGTTCGAAGCCTACGTGAACCACCACGAGTACGCCATCTTCCTCGCCGGGCTACCCGACGTTCCCGGGAGCCGGCCGCACTCCGGGGTGAACAGCCAGTCTGTTCCGGGAGGGTGACTCGTTTGATGCATTGGACCCGCCGTTGTGCACGGCAGAAGAGAGGAAGCCACGGTGACCACGGATGTCCGGCTCCGGGTACGCGTCAACGATGAGCTCGTGCTTGACGCGGGAGCCTGCGAGGAAGTGTCCGGCCCGAACGGGCCCGCGCTCCTGATCCGCCCGCCGCAGACCACGCTCTTTCACCAGGTGCTTGCCTACCTGCGCGCAAAGCCGGACCCGCCCTGTCGTCCGACGGGCTCGATGGCCGGGCGCGAGGGCGTGGCGGCCGCTGCGCTGGCCCTGCGCTGGGGCTCCTACCTCGCCGTTCTCCTCGACCGGGACAAGCCCGTCTGGTCTGCCGCGCGCACGGAAGGTATCAGCCGCATCAGCGATGAAGAGATGGCGCGCATCAACATCGAGGCATCCGCGGCGCTCGGGGAGTGGATCGATCTTTTTCGCGAGGATACGGGCGGAGGTCTCTACGCGCGGCTCGTGGACCGGGCCGTCCACTATCTACCGATGCCGAAGAAGACGTCGAAGCTCGCGGTCGGCGAGTTCGCGGCGCTGGCGGCGTTCTCGGAGCCCGGGACGGCGGCGGGGTTGGTCCGGGCAACCGACGCCGCGCGGCGCGAGCGCGTGCGGGCCGACGCCGAACGTTTTCCGAGCCGCATCCTTGCCAACGCCCTTGTGAACGCGGCATGGCGCAACGGCCCCGTGGAGAGCATCCACGCCGGACGCGCGCAGGATTACCCGCTCGGGCAGCGCCGGGTGACTGCGGCCGAAGAGCGGACGCTGATGCGCTTCGCGGGCAGCGGGCTTGCCCTTGGGATGACGGTGTGCCTGCGGCTCGCGATGGAGCGGCTGCCGCGGCCGTGGGCCGAGCAGGTGCTTCCCTACGGCCTGGCCTCCATGATGCTGGTCACCCCTTCGGGTTGGACGCTTACCGG
>JBDRLK010000093.1:0-8228 GCA_043813155.1 Pseudomonadota bacterium
CGACCACTGCGGCGAGGCCGCGGAAATCACGCTGCCCGAGGGCGAGCGCGGAACCGTCACCGTGTCCGGCACGACCACGGGAGCCACGGACATGATGCACCCCGACTGCATGGCCTCCGAGGGAGCCTACTACGACGGCCCCGACGTTGTGTACTCCTTTACGCTCGAGGACCCGGCCTTTGTCATTATCGACTATATCGGCGGGCCGGAAGACCCCATGCATCCGGACACCGCTCTCTCGCTCAGGAAAGACTGCAGGGTAGCGGACCTTTTCTGCAACGACGATTTCTCCGCCTACTACCACTCGCGCGTGGGCGGATCGATCTCGGCCGGAACCTACTACGTGATCTGCGACGCCTACGGCGACAACTCCGGCGACTTCACTTTGGGCATCAGGCTCTCGGACCTTCCTTGACGCAGCAATAATATAACCCCGGGTAAGGGCGGCTTCAGCCGCCCGTTCCCCGCCCGATGGGTAGGGGCGGCTTCAGCCGCCCGTTCCTTTTCTGCGGACCCGATAATTCGGATGGGAGGCTAAAGCCTCCCCTACCCGCGATAACAAAATCATCTTCCCGGGGATGGGAGGCCAAAGCCTCCCCTACCCGCGATTTGGGTTGCGATTTTGACTATATGACTATCGTGGGGCAGCCGTAGGTGGCGGTTACGCCCGAAATGTCGCCGCTGAGGATGCGGTCGCACCAGGCGCCGTAGAACTCGATCGTGTCCTCGTCCACGTAATCCCAGCCGCTGGTGTGGGACGTGTCCCTGGGGACGACCTCGCCGTCGATGTAGAAGTTGACCTTCGTGGGGTCCACGAACTCGCTGGGGTTCAGGTCGAACCGGCAGGACAGGACCACGGTGCCCATGATCTCCTCGAAAACCGCGAGAAGCTCGGCCGGGGCTTCTGCCGGGTAAAAATGTTCCGTGCCGCCATGCACGGCCATGCTCTCCATGATCTCGCTGTCCGTGCCCATCCACGTGCCCATGCCGATCACGAAGGTCTTGATCCCGTCCGCAAGCAGGCCGTCGAGCGCATCGTAGCATGCCTCGTCGTCCAGGCAGGCCTCGGGCCTGCCCTCGCACCCCGATTCCGTGTCAAGGCACACACACGTGTCCGGGTCGAGGGAGCTGTTGCAGTTGGGAACGCCGTCCGTGGCAAGCAGGATGTACTGCGTGTGCCCCGTGACCGTGCCATTGAGGTAGGCGTGGGCATTGAGAAGCGTCTGCGTCGTGGGCGTGCTGCCGCAGATGCCAAGGCCGCCAAGCACGGTCGCGATGTCCGGCGCCCTGTCGATGCCCAGCGTCACGTGGGGAGTTGTGGGCGCGTAGCACTCGCTGAAGGGGTTGAGCAGCCTGCACTCGTCGGGGGTCACGGAATTGGGAAAGGGCATGAGCCCGAACCATATCTTGTCGTCCGAGGCCGCCGCGATCGTGTTGATGGCGGTCTCCACGCGGCCCAGAAGCCCCATCATGGAGCCGCTGCGATCGAGCACGATGAGCACGTCCGAGCTCACCTCGTACTGCAGGTTCAGGTCCTCCTCGCCGCAGATGTCCTCCCACGTGGTGTCGGCGAGCTCCGGGGCCTCGATCTCGGGAAAGTCAGGGGTATCGGGCACGTCCGATACTGCGGTGTCACTGTTATCGTAGTCGATGTCCGGGCCGGCATTATCGCCGGCCGGCGTATCCTGCTGCCACGGGTTGTCCTCCGACCCGCATGCCGTGGCAAGGGCGAGGGTCAGGATTGTTATGCCATATTGAACGAGAGCAGGCGTCTTCATTCATGACCTCCTGTTCCACAAGTGTACTCATAAAACGCTATCTTTCAACCAGCCACTGAAAATAAGGCGAGAGCTCTTCTTCGGGCTCCATGGCAACAGCCGGCGTAAAGTCCCTGGCCCTGAAAAGGCCGCCGGCCCAACAAACGTCCTTCCCCCTTGCCAGGAGCGGAATAAAATCTCTTGCAAAGCGCGGGACCTTCAGATCGACGAGCAGCTTTTTCAGCGACTTCTTTCTTCCCAGCAGCCTGTCCCCCCTTCGCCTCGTTCGCAGCTCGAGGGGGAAGCTCTTTTCCCCGCTTCCGCCCTTGACCGAAATCCTTGCGCCCGCTGACCTGTGAACGTAGGTCCCCGGCCCCGTCACGGCGACGCTCTGCCCCTGCAGCCGCCGGTCCGCGCCTCCCTTTTCCCTGCTGAAAATCAGCTCGTCGTACTGCCGCCTCACAACGATGCCGCCGGGCAGGGCGAGCTGCTGCGACCCGCTTCCCTTCGCCGCCATGGCAAGGATATCCTCCACGTGGCAGCGGTAGAAGCCCAGCAGGCTCGAGGACAGCTCCTCCAGCAGGCTTCTTACGATCTGCGCCCTCTGCGCGGGATGCCTTCGAAGCAGCTGCTTGCGGCTGACGACCACGGCTCCGGCCAGGCTCCCGGCATGTTTGGCAAGGAAATCACGGGAAGCGGAGTCCAGCAGGTCGCCGGTCATTCTTGCCTCGTCCGCCAGGCCCGCGAGCAGCCGCGCGACCCCGGGGTTTTCCTTTGCCAGGGCGGGCATGATGGTGCGGCGGATACGCGGACGCAGGAATCTAAAGTCCCTGTTGCTCGCGTCACGGA
Source organism: Pseudomonadota bacterium (assembly GCA_043813155.1). GTDB lineage: Bacteria > Myxococcota_A > Polyangia > DRWM01 > DRWM01 > JBDRLK01. The sequence goes on from JBDRLK010000093.1 coordinate 2,607, forward strand.
TGTACGTGATGGACCGCTCCTCGAGGTACTCCCTGAGCCGGGTCCTGCGGAAGGGCAGCACCGGCCTGATGATGAGGCCGCCCCGCATGGGGCTGATGCCCCCGAGGCCGTCGATTCCGCAGCCCCTGATGATATTCATGAGAACCGTTTCCGCCTGGTCGTCCAGCGTGTGGCCCAGGGCGATCCTTGTCGCGCCGATTTTCCGCGCCAGTCTCTCGAGCAGCCTGTAGCGCATGTCCCTGGCCGCGTGCTGAATCGACTTTTTCCCGCGTTCCGCCTCGGCCGCGGCATGGCCTTTCAGGGAATGAAAGGGCACGTTCCACTGCCGGGCCGTCTCTTTCACGAAGAGCGCTTCGGCCTTTGCCTCCGGCCTCAGCCCATGGTCCACGCAGGCCGCATGAAGCTCGAGGCTCCACTCCCGGCCGAGCCTCGAAAGCAGGTGGAGCATGGCCAGGGAGTCGCTTCCACCCGAGACAGCGGCAAGGACCTGATCGCCGCGGCCGATGAGAGCGCTTTTCCGGACGAATCTTTTGAGCTCCTGGAAAATCATGTCTGCTCCACCGCGGTCCGCGGCAGGGACGCAATCAATTAGAAATTTACAATGATTATGTCAAGCCGGCCGTCGGGACAGGCCGAGGAAAGGCAGGGGCCTGAATCGGCGGACGCAACGGCGCCCCATCCCTTGAAAGCAATCCTTTCGCTGTCCAGGTTCCTGTCCAGCAGGGCGCTCATGGCGGACTTGCCGATTTCATCGGAGGTCTCCAGCGATATTTTTTCACTTTTGTCAAAATAATAAGTCTCGATAAAAACAAGCGCCTCTTTTCCTCCTCCCAGAAGTCCCGCGATATCATCGATCAGCGCCGCGGCGCTGCCTTTCAATCCGCCCTTTTTCCCTTCCCATGGGTTTTCAATGGACAGAAGAATACCCTTGAACGTGGCGGAAACAAACACCTTGCCGCCCAGGTTTTTCCCGACCATCTCAAAGATGTCGGTCCTGGCGGCCGGGTTCTCGATCGGGCCCGGCTTGGCGAGGATTCTCTGGTGCATGAGCAGCCTCTGGGCCTTGAGCAGGGCGTCGTCCACCAGGGGCCTGGCCGTATCCCAGGGGCCCGGCAGCGCGTCCGACGCCGTTGCGAGGGCTTTTTCCGCTTCGTCCTGCTGGGCCTGGAGCTCGCCGAAATGAAACGCCATGAACCGGGCCACTTCGACAAGGCCGGCGGCTGACTGCAGCTGCCTGCCCAGGGCCGGCCGGTGGAGATTGTTCCATTTCTCCTTCTCTTCGTCCGTCAGCTTCAAATATTTTTCTCTTTCATTTTCAAAGCTGCTGCGCCTGAGCTCCGCCTCGTCCTTCTGCTCCATGTGATAGCTCATGATCTTGAGGAAGCGCACCTCGGCATCCTTCCTCAGCGTGGTAAATTTTTCCCGATCATTTTCATATCGGGCCATGTCCTCCTTCAGGGATCTTATTCTCTCATCCGCAACCTTTCCCCTGGAAACGGCGATGGCGGTCTTGAAATGTATCATGGCCTCCGTGGCCAGGAGCCCGGACTCGGTGCTGTCCCCCTTTCCGGCCCGCTCAAGGCTTGCCGCCAGGGCATCGGATCCGAGCTTCCAGAGGGCGGGAGCGAGCTTCCTGGCGGAAAGCGCCAGCTTGCTTTCAGTAAGGGCCTGGGCCTGCGCAATCTCCCGGGGATAGGTCGCGCCGGCGCAGCCGCAGACTGCACAGAAAAAAGCGGCTGTTGCAAGCTTTTTCATGGTGTTGCCCATTGTGATACGAGGCCGCTGGCAAGGGTCTGGTCGATGAAATATTCATAAGCGGCCTTTTCCGTTTTCATGGCCTTGAGTGCCTCGTTTGCTTCCTTTTCCAACTGCCGGACCTCCTCCTGGGCCGCCGAGACCCTGCCCGCTTCCTCTAGAAATTTAAGCTGGAGATCGAGAAGCTTCTGGTATCTTTTCGCAAGGCCGCCCCCTTCCCGCTCCTCTTTCCCGTACGCCTCGAAAAGGCCGCGGGCCGTTTCGAGCTCGCCGGGAGCTATGTCCTCGATGCCTGCCTGTTTCAGCTGCTGCACTTTTACTTTGTAAGTTTTCTCGATGTCGGGCGACGAGCCGGAAACAGCGGTCAGGGCGAACAGAAGACACACGGCGGCCGCCGTCATGACAGCCCTGATGATCCGGGAAAATCGCATATCAGTATACAATCATACTCCATTCATTTATGCAAGGTTTGTGCGTGCCGGACCTTGAAATATCCGTTTTTCCCAATACAATGATTTGCAACGGCGCACGCTACAGGTCCACAATCATCGAAGGGAGGTCATGAATGACTAACCATGTTTTACTGTGCATCCTTTTTGCGGCAGCCGCGGGCTGCGGCACGGACCAGGGAACGGTTGACGACGGGGCCGCGGATGACGGCGCTGCGGGGGACCCTGCAGCCGACGGCGCGGACACGGCCGGTGACCCGTCGGAGGACGCGCCCGATGGTGCCGACGGTGAGGAAATCGACGTTCCCCCGCCCCCGGGCGCGCGCCTTCACGGCATTGTCTGGGGCCCGCACCCCGACGGCCAGGATCCTCTCTTCCCGGTCAGCGGCGCCCTGGTCATGGCGCTCGAGGAAGCGCCAGAGGAAATCCCGGACGGCGTGTATTGCGAGGAGTGCCTGGATCTTCCGGCGTCCGTGCCCAACACGCTCTCCAACCCGGACGGCAGCTTCACCCTCTCGGTCCCGCCTGCCGGCGGCCATTACTTCATCGCGGTCCAGAAGGGCCAGTTCAGGAGGGTGAGGGAATACGACGCGCCTTCCGAGGAAGGTGATTTCGACCTGCCCGAGGAGATGACGACGCTCCCCCACGCCAAGGACAGGGCGAACGGGGACACGATCCCCAACATTGCCATCTTTTATGGTGACTACGACCAGATCGAGGATATCTTTGCCAAGGTGGGCATCGGCGAAGATGACGATGCCTACGGCTATGATTACGACCAGGAGGACTCTCCCATCATGCTCTATGACAACGGCGACCAGGAGCATCACGGTTCTCCCAAGAACTGGATCCTGGGCGACCTTGACACCATGCGGGCCTTCCACGTGATTTTCTTCAACTGCTCCTACAACGCCATCTTCAGCTTCATGGGAGACGAGGAGATCCAGGAAAGGCTCAGGACGTACGTAAGCGAGGGCGGCAAGCTCTACGTGTCCGACTATGCCATGCCCGTGGTGGAAAAAATATGGCCCGAGTTCTGCTGGTTCATGGACCCTCTCCACGGCGGGTGCAACGAGGCCGACACCAGTCCGCCGTCGTGCAACCACGGCCCTCCCTTTGACGCGCCGTCCAATGCGGCTGACGGCGACCTGAACGACTGGCTCGAGGCCATGGGGGAGCTTGACGACGGGTTCGAGACCCTGGAAAACTGGGACACGATAGGCGAAATCTTCGAGGGCGACATGGGAGTGGACCCGGAAACCGACGAAATGGTCCGCGACTTTCCCTACGTGTGGGTCGAGGGTACGTGGAACTACGATGAAGAAGATGTCCCCGATCCGGACGAGTGGGATTATGAGACCCTGCACCCCTTCACGGTCACGTGGCAGTACGGGTGCGGCCGTGTCCTGTTCACGACCTACCACACGGTCGGGGCCACGGGAGGCGGAAGGCACCCGGGCCTCTACGAGCAGGAGCTCACCCTCTTTTACCTGATCATGGAAATCGGCGTGTGCCAGGAGCAGCCGCTCCTGATATAGCCGTTAGCCGTTGGAAGCCATCCTGCAAATATCTTTTACTCCCTGACATGGGTAGGGGCGGCTTCAGCCGCCCATTTCCCCGCCCGATAAATTCGGCCGGGAGCCTGAAGGCTCCCCTGCCCGGGATATTCATGCGATGGCTAGTACGAAGACTCGACGCGCTCGATGATTTCTTCCACAAGGCTCTCGTAGTCCGACCTGGCCCTGCCGTTTTCCGGCTCGTACTCGAAAATCGTCATTTTATGGGAAGGGCACACCTTGACCTTGGTGTCGATCCTTATGTGCGTCCGGAAAAGACGGCTTCCGAATGTTTTCCGCAGCACCTCCTCGACCTCCCATGTTATCCGCTCCCGCCTGTCGACCATGGTCATCAAATACCCCAGTATGTCCGGACCGAACCCGAGCCTGTCCCTGATGCGCGCAAGCCTCTGGTTGAACTGCTTCAGTCCGAGCAGGGGAAGGTACTCGCACGTCACGGGCACGATGACCCAGTCGGAAGCCGCGATGGCGCTTACCGAAAAAAAATCAAGGCTCGGAGGCGTGTCGATGACGATGTAATCGACATCCCCGCTTCCCGGGCTGCCGGCGGCTTTCCCCAGCGCAAGCTCAATGTCTCCGGATTTGCGCGCGTAGCGCTCGTAGCGATCCTTGTCCCCTCCCGGCGGGACGACGCGCAGCCCGTCCACGCGCGTGGGGAACGCGGCCTTCGACAGGTCCATCTTCCCCTCGAGCACGTCGAAAATCGTGGCCGAGCCTTCGAGCTCGCTCAAATTCAGCAGGTGGGCCGTGGCCGTGTCCTGCGAATCCAGGTCGATGAGGATCGTGCCCCTGCCTTTCAGGGCCAGGCCGGCGGCCGCGCACACGGCAGTCGTGGTCTTGCCCACGCCGCCCTTGAGATTGGCCACGGTGATGGTGTGGGGCTTACTCGCTTTCATCTTTCCTGTCTTCCCCCAGTATTTCGTCCAGGTCCAGGTGCGGGATGTCCTTGGGCTTTGCCTTGTACTCGTTCGGGATCTCGCTCCCGTCCACGGCCTTGTAGGTGATTCTCACTTTCTTGTAGCAGATCATCGCGTCGATAATTCCGCCGACTACCGCTGCAAGCAGCACGAAAAGCGTGATATTGGCTGCAAGCCCGAGATCGCCGGACAATGATTTCCAATCATCGTACCTGGGATCCTCTTCATGTCCGGGCCACAATTGCATGGCCCTCTGATCGTAATAATAGGATACCCAGTACAGCGTTACGTTGGCGATGAGCAGCGCTGCCTCGCCGGCCAGGAAGAGATAGCCTTTTGTGTTGTGGCCGTTCTGCAGCTGCCCTGCGCCGAAAGGCAGGAAGGCGAAAAACAGGTTGCTTTTCTTCACGGTCCGCTGGATGTAGGGCGGATTGTTTGCCATGCTCACGAGCATGTTCCAGCTGTCTTTCAGCTTCTTCTTCTTTTCCTTGAGCTCCTTTTCCTTCTTTTTTTTCTCGCCCTCGATCATTTTCAGCTCATCCTTCAAATCCTTTTTCGCCTCCCAGAACTCGTCCAGCACCTCGGTCGGAAAGAGCACGGGATCGAGCTCGTACTCCGGCTCGAGGAGAAGAAGCTCCTTGAATTCCTGCCTGGCATTCTCGGCCTTTCCCGTGAACATGTAGCTGGCGCCAAGATACTTGTGGATCTCCACGAGCAGCGCCTTGTTGGCGATGGCCGACTCCTTTTTTTTCAGGGCCGAGAAACGCTCGATGGCCGCCTTGTAATCACCCGAGTCATAGGCATTGAGCGCATACTGGAACTGCGCGATCTCATCGCAGAATGCGGGCAGGCTGCTCAGGAACGCGCACCCGAGAAATACAATCGCGAGCCATCGGTGGGGCATGAAATTCAATTTGGCAGATT
>JBDRLK010000094.1:0-3567 GCA_043813155.1 Pseudomonadota bacterium
TGTTTTATTGATTGACAAGTGGTATGCAACAGTCTCGCTCTCACGAACAACTATTGCACGTTCCCTATTATTTCTTTTTCTCCTCGTGGCAGATATCGATCCAGGACCGCCTTTCATGATCGTCGAGCAGACGCCTCAAGAGCTGGCCCAACCACCCCTTTGAAGCAAGGGATGTATTTTTGCCGATAGACACCTCTGTTTTACTTCTGAATGATCGTGCTCCGGTTCCTGCATGGTCATGGATGGCGTAAGCCTGCACTTGCAGACAGACTGCATACCCGCATCCGGCCGTCTATCGCCCGCGGCGGCCAAAGGCGACGGCTTATTTCAGGCTGGTCGATGGAAAACCGGTCAGTGCTGAAATATCACGAGCCACCCCACGGGCTGCTTACCTTGAGCCCTGAGCAGCTGCACTCGTACTTTCCTTCCCGCCCCTCCAGCCTCCTCGAATTCGACGCGCGCATCGCCCGCCTCGCCGCGATCATCGAGCAGGGCCTCCCCCCTCTTCCTGATCTGCGGAATGAGAGCGAGAAGAGCGTCCTCGCCCGCCTGGGTCATGGTGCTCGCGAGAAGCATCCCGTCCAGTCCGACCGCCGCCGTCGGCTCCCTGAAGGCGTCCAGGAGGGCGAGCAGGAGCTGGCGCAGCACGCTCTGGCGGCCATCGTACTGCGCCTCGCGGGCATCCAGGCTGTCCAGGATCCTGTTGATGTTCCGGGCCGTCCGCCCGATTTCATCGTTGCCCCGCACCGTCAGCCTTCGCCGGCTCTTGCCTTGCGAAAAATCCTCGGAGAAATCCGCGAGCTCCGCCAGCGGGTTCAGCACGTGCTTTCTCATCATGCTGGACAGGATCATGATGGCGAGCAGGGCCACCATAACTAGGATACCGAGGTATATGCCGTTCCTGATGGCAGTGGACTGCACCTCACCCTCCGCCCGCTCGAACTGGTCGTAGTTCAGGGAGAGGAGCCTGAAAACCTCCTGACGAACCGCCCAGAACAGCGGAAACAGCCTCTCCTCGTAAGAGGCCAGGGTCTTCGACCCCGGAGCGGCCAGGAAGGCGTCTCTTTGCTTCCTGTAATGAATGAAATGGCTACTGATGCTTTCGGTCAGGTCCCGCTCCAGGTCCGCGGCGTCACTCCGGACGTCTTTGAGCAGGGCGAGGAACCTTTCATCGGAACCTTTCATCTGCTCGATCTGGCTTTCACTGTTCCCCGAGATGATCAGCGCAAGCGTGGCGCTGTCCTGCCGCTCCAGGCTTTCGAGCAGGCCCGTGGCCGCTTCCACGCCGCTTCGCCTTTCAGCAAGGTTCCGACTGATGGACGCATACAGCTCGTTGAAGCCGACGGCGCTGCTTCCGGCCACGGCCATCAGGAGAACGACCATGAAGCCGTATCCGAGAAGAACTTTCGTGCGGATGTTCATGGCTACACGAGGTTCCCTGTCTTTTGAATAGCGAGCGTGGACCCGATGATGATGAACTTGTCGCCGTTTCTGAGCTTTTCGCCGCTTTTTGGGTTGGTAATGAGCCTGTCGCCCCTCCTGACGGCGAGGACGGAGATGTCGTACCTGTTGCGCAGGTCGAGCTCTATGAGGCTCTTGTCGACAAACCGCTGCGGGATCTGCATCTCGGCCACCACAGCGTCCTCACCCAGGGAGAAGACGTCGATGATGTTCGGCAGGGAAAGCCGCAGGGCGAGGTGCCTGCCCATTTCCGCGTCCGGGTTGACGACCTCATGGGCGCCCGCAGCCCTCAGGACGCGCGCCTGAAGGTCCGTCCCGGCCCTCGCTATGATTCTCGGAACGCCGAACTGCTGAAGCAGGGCCGTGGCCATGATGGCCGCCTCGAGCGAATTCTCGCCCATGGCGACGACGGCGCAGCTGAACTTATCGATCTGAAGCTCCTTGAGGACCGACTCCTCCGTGGCGTCCGCGACCACAGCCGCGGCGACATGGTCCGAGCAGTCCTGGACCAGGTCCCTGCTCGTGTCGACGGCCAGGACCGTCTTCCCTATGCGGGCGAGGCCCATGGCGACCGCCCTCCCGAACCTTCCCAGCCCTATAACGGCGTACTCTTCAGACATGGCGCTTCTCCCCTATCCGACCGATATCATTTCCCTTGGGTAGTCGAGCCGGCTCTGCTCCTTGCTTTCCAGGAGCAGGGCAACGGTCAACGGCCCAACCCTTCCGACGAACATGACTGCAACGATGATGAACTTTCCGAAATCGTTCAGTGCAGACGTGGCACCCAGGGACAGGCCGACCGTCCCGAAGGCGCTGACGGTTTCAAAGAGGACCCTATCAAAGGGCATGTCCTGGGTCAAGAGAAGCCCCGCCAGCGCGCACGCGATCGTGAGGACCGCTACGGCCGTAATGGCCACGCACTTGTAAACGATCGAGTGCGGCACGGCCCGTCTGAAAAGTACGGGATGCGCCGCACCCCGCGCCACGGCGGGTATCGTCGCCAGCAGCACGGCCAGCGTGGTGACCTTTATTCCTCCCCCCGTTCCGCCGGGGGACGCTCCGATGAACATGAGCAGGATGAACACCAGGCAGGTCGCCGGCCCGAGCAGTCCCATGTCCACGGAGTTGAACCCGGCGGTGCGCGGCGTGACACCCTGAAAGAAGGCGTTGGCGATCTTGTCTGGGACGCTCATGCCGCCCAGCGCGCCGTTCCATTCGAGAGCCGCAAAGACAATCCATGCCGCAACGACCAGCAGCAGGGTCGCTGTCGCGACGACCTTGACCTGAAGGGGAAGGCCCCTGGTCTTCCACGCGGTGATCTTCAGCCACGCGGCGGCCAGGACCGCGAACCCCAGGCCGCCGGCGATGACAAGGAAGCCGAAGACAAAGAGCGCCGCCGGCTCGTGCTGGAACATGACGATGGAGTCCGTCTGGAGGGCGAACCCCGCGTTGCAGAAGGCCGATATGGAATGAAAAACACCGTTCCACAAGGCTTCGGACAGCGGCGCTCCGTGCGTGAAAAAGACAGCCGCAAGCAGCGCCGCCCCGACAAGCTCTATGGACAGCGTGGACACGACGATGAACCGCGCCAGGTGCTGGGCGGTGCGCCTGCCGGATGCGTCGAGGATATCCTGGAGCGCAAAGGCGGTCTTCAGGCCGAGCGAGCGCCCCAGCGACAGGGCCGCGAAAGCCGACAGGACCATAATGCCGAGCCCTCCCACCTGGATCAGGAGCAGGATGACGGCCTGGCCGAAAGCGGAGAAGGCCGTGGGCGTGTCCAGGACGATCAGCCCTGTCACGCAGACGGCGCTTGCTGACGTGAACAGCGCGTCCATGGGGGCAATGCGCACCCCCGACGCGGATGATGCGGGAAAGCTCAGGAGCAGGGTGCCGAGAAGGATGACGGAGCCGAAGGAGAAGGACAGGAAGACGGCGGGGTTGCCGTAGAAATAGCCAAGCAGCTCGCGCACGAGCCTTCCACGGGCGATCAGCAGGAGAAGGACGACGCCCTGGCCGACGGCCAGAAAGGAGAGCGCTGTGAAAACGTGCCCGGCGAAGAGCGCGGCAAGGGCCAGGGCCAGGGGCAGGAGTACGATCAGTGATGCC
>JBDRLK010000095.1:0-13197 GCA_043813155.1 Pseudomonadota bacterium
GGTGGCGTTTTGGGCGGCTGACGCCGCCCCTCCCCCCGCGGGGCCGGGGCGGCTTCCGCCGCCCGGATTTCAAGTATAGTTTTTGATCGTGTCCACGCCGGGCTGGAAGTTGTCGATGAGGCGCGTTTTTCCCACGCGAACGGCAAGCGCGGCCACCGGATGGATGCCCGTGGAGCCTTCATCAGCGAGCTCCCGAAGCGTTTCAGGATGGTACAGGCCGAAATATTCGATTGTATCGACGCGGCGCTCGAGCTCCTCTCTCAGGCCGGCCAGGAGCCCTTGAGCGCTTCTCTCCCCGGCCTGCCATCGCGAGGACAGCCTGCTCAGGATGCGTGGAATCACCCTGGCCCTCTCCCTCTCCTGCACGCTCAAATAGGCATTCCTTGAGGACATGGCAATGCCGTCATCATCCCTGAGCGTGGGGCAGCCGACGATCCTCACGGGCAGGTTCAAATCCGCGGTCATTCGCTCGATGACCTTGAGCTGCTGAAAATCCTTTCTCCCGAAATAGGCGGCATCGGGAAGGACAACGGCAAACAGCTTGGTCACGATGGTCGCAACACCCCTGAAATGGCCGGGCCGCAGCGCGCCGCACAGGCCGGCCGTAAGCTCCTCGACGTTGACCCACGTCCTGTGCCCCCCGGGGTACATGTCTTCGGACGACGGCGTAAAAACGAGCCCCACGCCCTCCTTTTCACAGAGCGCCAAATCCTTTTCGAGCGGCCTTGGGTATTTATCGAAGTCTTCGGCAGGCCCGAACTGCGACGGGTTCACGTAAATGCTCGCCACGGTAAAGCAGCCGTCCGCAACAGCGCGCCGCACGAGGGAAAGATGGGCCTCGTGAAGCGCCCCCATGGTTGGGACAAGGCCCACGATCCCGCCCGACGCCCTCGCGCGCTTCAGCTCATGTCTCGTTTCTTCGATCCGTGCCGTGACTATCATAGGAATGAATGTAGTTGATTCTGAGGACAATATAAAGGGTTTGGACCATATTGACCTCTTGTACGTTTAATGCGACTATTCGGGTAAAATGCAGCTGCACGCCTTCGGCGCGCCTCATCGGCGCGCCGAGGGCGCGCAGCTACAGGCGGGCCAAGGTCCCGCAGCTACACCTTTGTCAGGAGGGCCTCATGCGAGCCGGAACAAGGTCTTTTTTCATGTTCGCTTTTATTCTGATGTGCTGCGCCTCATTCGTCCTGTGCCAGAAGGGAGCGGGGACGGGCCAGGGCACGTCGACGACCGTGGTTGCCGCCGATGAAGCGCCCATTGCATTCGAGCAGGTCGAAGCCGAGGGCAAGGAGCTTCCCAGGCCTCCCAAGGTCTATTCCGGGCCCTGGGGCGAAAAAGGACCTGAGCCCGGGCTCTACAAGGCGGCGCAGGAGCAGTTCGAAAAGAAGAACTACAAGACCGCGCTTGCGCAATACGGCGAGTTCATCGAAAGCGATCCGAAGAATTACTGGGCGGCCCGCAGCCGCGTGCAGAAGGTACTGTGCCATTACCAGCTGAGCGAATATGACGAGGCCCTGGACGGGCTCAAGAATTTCCTGGAATCGAAACCCGGCCTGCTCTGGGAGGCGAGAACCATGGCCGCCATGGCCGAGCTCTACCTCGTGCTCCCCTATTACGGCTACGAGAAAAATGAAAAGGTCTATTACAACACGGAGCACAGGGAAGGCGAATACCGTTACATGGGCGACGAGCACAGGGACCTGGCCGTATCGAACCGCGAGAAAACGCGCCTGGCCTACGTTGCCCTGCTCAGCGCGCCCGCCTCGAAGAGGGGCGCGGCCGAGGGGGACGACCTGAAATCGGAAGCCCTGGTCAACTCCTTTTCCCTCGTCGACACGCTGGAAAACCAGTACTGGGACATGTCGGACCGCTGCCCGCCGTCCGAGCCGCTCGACCCGCCGGCCCCGGGCTCCACGTACGACCCCGAGTGGACGCCCAGGGAAAAGGCCCTTTTTCTGCTCGATGAAACCAGCGTGCTCAACCAGGGACGCAAGGACAGGCATCCCGAGGCATGGGCGGGGTTCAAGAAGACGCTCTTCCTGATGCGCTTTCCCGAATGCCCGACCGAAGAGTGGATGAAAAAAGAGGACAAGCTGCGGGAGGCCTGGAACAAAAAGCAGAAGGACGTTTTCGACCCCGCGCCGTTCATACCGCCGATCTACGAGCCGGCCGACAGCCTCAACCCGATCAAGATCATCGGGCGCGTGCTCGAAAAATACCCGGACGACGAGAACGTCGACCTCTACTTCGCCACCAGGGGCAGGGTGCTCGAGGGGCGCGGCGAGTATGTCGAGGCGGAGAAAGTGTACAACCGGTTCCTGGAAAAGGACGCGTTCAAGAAGAGCAAGTGGAGTGAGGACGTCAAGAGCAGCCTCCATGAGCTGCGCCACCCCTCGCTGTCCGTGTCGAACGACGGCATCAGCTACCCGAAAGAAGAGGACATCCTCTACCTGTCCGCGCGCAACATGAAGACGGTCACAGTCGACATCTACGAGCTGGACCTGGCCGGCCTGCTGCTCGAGCCCAAGCAGCTCAACAAGCCTTACGCAGGGTTTACGGACACCTATTCCTATTTCGAGGATTTTCAGGGCGCGAAGAAGCACCTGAAAAAGAAAGTCAAGGCCCTGGCCTACAAGACGCGGGACAAGGGCGATTACGGGCACGTCAGCGGAAGAATGAAGCTCCCCGAGCTTCCCCTGGGCGCCTATCTCATTCACGCGCACGGCAAGAAAGTCGAGCACATCGCGCTCTTCCTGCGGACCGACATGATCATCGTCTCGAAACCGGTGCGCGACAGCGTGCAGTACTTTGTCACCGATTCGCAGACCGGCAAGCCGCTCGCCGATGTCCCTCTCGTGCTCAAGGAATCCTACTATGATTACAATCACGGGTACAACGAACACGTAAAGATCACGAAGGCGGAGACAGGGCCCTTCGGGCGCTACACGTTCAACTTCACCAAGGGCAACGACATTTCCGGGAACTCGGTCCAGATCCTGGCCCGCACGGACAGGAGCATGGCGCTGATCGGGCGAAGCTACTCGAGCTATTACGCGAGGGGGGACACGGAGGACACCTTCAAGATCTTCACGTACTCGGACAGGCCCGTTTATCGACCCGGAGACACGATCCGCTTCAAGCACATCGTGCGCTCCTACAAAAACGGGAAAAACGTCAACGTGCCGGACGTCGACGTGATCATGGAGGTCTCCAACCCCAAGGGCGAGAAGATCTTCACAAAGACCGAGAAGGCGACCTCGTTCGGCACCGTGTGGGGCGAGGTGAAGGTCGAGGACGGGGCCCCGCTGGGCGTGTACAGGGCCCGGGCCTATGTCAAGGGATCGGAATACCGCTCCTACCAGTCGAGCGGGAGCGAGTTCAGGGTGGAGGAATACAAGAAGCCGGAGTTCGAGGTCCAGGTCCTGCCGTCGAAAAAGCTGGCAGCGGCCGGGGACAAGCTCAGCGCCCTGATCAAGGCCGCCTATTACTGGGGCGCCCCGGTCGGGGAGGGCAAGGTGAAGTACAAGGTGTACCGCAGCACCTACTGGCACTCCTACAGGCCGCCCGACAAGTGGGACTGGCTGTACGGCAGCGGCTTCGGCATCATCCATGACCAGCCCTACTCGGGAGGCGAGGAGCTCCTGGAGGACGGCGAGGGCGTGACGGACGAGGCGGGCATGATGGAGATCACGCTGCCGGAAATGGAGAAAGACGCGGACTATGATTTCGAATACAAGGTCGTGGCCGAGGTCACGGACCTGAGCCGCAGGACCATCAACGGCGCCGGCACGGTCAAGGTCACGCGAAAACCCTTCTACGCCTACGTTGTGACGCGCAACTCCTTCTACACGGAAGGGGACAAGGTGGAGGCGGAAATCCTTGCCATGACGGCCGACAACGAGCCCGTGGCGGCGGAGGGCGCGGTGGAGGTCGTTCGCCTCACCTACCCCGTCGCCGAGGAGATGAAAGAGGAAATAATCGCCGAGGCCAAGATCAAGCTCGACGCAAAGGGAAGGGCCTTTTACAAGACGACATTCAAGGACGCGGGCCAGTACAAGCTGCGCTTCACGGGCCGCCGCGAGGGAAGCAAGGAGGTGACCGGCGAGCTGCTGCTCACCGTGGCGGGAAAGACGTTCGACAAGCAGAGGTTCCGCTTCCAGGACATCGAGATCGTGAGCATGGAAAGGACCTACAGGCGCGGCGACGACATAAAGGTCCTGGTGGCCACGCCGTGGGACGATGCCGTCATCTGGCTCAGCCGCGAGGGCGGCGACGAGGTGTTCTACGACGTGATCAAGCAGCCCGAGGGAGGCGCCTTTGTCATGACCTTCGACGCAAAGGAGCAGCACCAGCCCAACTTCTTCGTGAGGGCCATCGTCGTCCGGGCGGGCAGGGTCCACACGTTCGAAAGAGAGCTCTTCGTGCCGCCGGAAGAAGGCATCCTCGAAGCCGAGGTCACGTGCAGCAAGGGCGAGTTCAAGCCGCGCGAAAAGGGCAAGTTCACCATTCGCGTAAAAGACCACAAGGGCAAGCCCGTCTCCGGCGAGTTCTCCATGTCCGTCTTTGACAGCAGCGTGCTGTACATCCAGGCCGAGACGTCCGGCGACATCAGGCCCTACTACTATGGAGACCGGCGTTACCTGGACATCTACCCCGACCACTCGGCCAATATTTATTTTTCGAGCTTCAGCAAGGACTTCAACACGTGGCCGGACTTCCACACCAGGGGGCTTCCCTCTTCGTCCGGCTATTTCTACTCTCCCTACCAGCCCGGGAAAATGTTCCTTTGCCCCTCCTGCCCGGAGGGGGCCGGCTATTTCGCCGGCCAGCAGATCGGGTTGGACCTGGTGACCGAAGGAGAGCCGGAGGGAGAAAAGGAAGACAAGGAAACAGCCGCGGACGAGGCCAAGGCCGAGGCGCCGCCGCCCTCGCCGTCGCCGACCACCACGGCGTCCATGTCCAGGAAAGTCATGGCCGGCGAATCCGCGGGCGCGCCCATGGAAAAGTCCAAGGAGCTCGCCGCGAACGGAAGGTTCGATGGCAAGGACACGGGCAAGGAGGGCGAGCCGGAGCAGGTGCGCGATTATTTCCCGGACACGGCCCTGTGGAAGCCCGACGTCGTGACCTCCAAGAGCGGCAAGGCCGTGGTGGACATCACCTGGCCGGACTCGCTCACGACCTGGGCCGTTCGCATCGTGGGCATCGACGGCACCAACAAGGTCGCCATCGCCAGGACGAGCGTCATCACCACGAAGAAAATGGTGGCCAGGCTCGAGACCCCGCGGTTCATGACCGAGGGCGACAAGGTGAAGCTGGCCGCCGTTGTGCGCAACGACTACCCCGAGCCCCTTGAAGTGAAGCTGAGCATCAAGATCACGGGCGAGGGCATCGAGGCCGTCGGGCCCACGGAGAAGACCATGATGGTCCCTGCCGGGAAAGACGCGAGGAAGGACTTCGAGGTGCTGGCCATCCACGCCGAGGAGGTAAAAATACAGCTCTCGGCCGTGTCATCGAAGGACAGCGACGCGCTCGTGAAAACGTTCGAGGTTCTCGAATGGGGCTCTGACAAGATGCTGGCCGACTCGGGCATCCTTCGAAAGCCCGGCAAGCTCCGCCTCAAGTTCGACGTGCCCAAGGAGCGGCGAAAGGACACGACAGAGCTCGTCGTAACGGCCGAGCCCTCCATCGGGGGAAGCCTGCTGCGCGCCCTGCCCTACCTCATCCACTACCCTTACGGGTGCGTGGAGCAGACCATGAGCCGCTTCCTGCCGGCCGTGCTCGTGTCCCGCACGCTGAAAGAATCGGGCGTGAAGCTCTCGAGCATTCCGGAGCTCGCGCGCAAGGCCACGCTGGCGGACCCGCTGGCCCAGAGGCAGGCCGACGTGCAGATGGCCTGGTGGGAGCAGCCCGTGTTCGACGACAAGGAGCTCGAGAATATCGTGAACAAGGGCCTCAAGCGCCTCTACGACTTCCAGCACGGCGACGGCGGGTGGGCCTGGTGGAAGTGGGGGGACTCGGACCCTTACATGACGGCCTACGTGCTCCTCGGCCTGGTGGAGGCGCGAGACGCGGGCTTCAGCGTCGACGGGAGCTCCATCAGCCGGGGCATGAAGTTCCTGGGCAACGAGCTTGCGAAGATGAACAAGAAGCAGGGCGAGAGCCGCGAAGAGCGCTCCTTCCTGGGCTACGCGCTGAGCCTGGACAAGAAGGTCGAGTACAAGGACCTCGAGGACCTGTACGAGCACCGCGAGTCCATGAGCCATTACGGCCAGGCGCTCATCGCCCTCGCGGTCCACAATATCGGCGAAAAGGACAGGGCAAAGGAGGCCGTGGGAAACCTCATCGACGTGGCCTGGGTGGACAAGACGAACAAGACCGCCAGCTTCAAGTTCACGGAAAAGGGGTGGTGGTACTGGTGGAACAACCGCGTGGAGACCGTGGCCTGGGCCCTTCGCGCCGTGATGACCGTGGAGCCCTCGAACAAGGTCGGCGACTACTTCGCCAAATGGCTCATGCTCAACCGCCAGGGCAACCACTGGTACTCCACGAAGGACACGTCCTTCGCGCTCTACGCCCTGACGCGCTACATGGGCCATTACAAGGAGCTCAGCCCGGACTGCTCGGTCGCGATCAGCGTGGACGGCAAGGAAAAGAAGACGATAAAGTTCACGGCGGACAACGCGCTGACCGGCGAGGGCGTGGTCTTCATGCAGGGCAAGGATATTCCCGACGGCCAGATCGAGGTGCTCATCGAGTCCAAGGGCGAGTGCTCGGTCTATGCCAACGGCTTCATGACCTTTTTCACGAAGGAAGCGAAGATCAAGGGGGCGGGCAACGAGATCTTCATCGAGCGCACCTACTACAGGCTCAAGGAGAAAAAGAAGAAGGTGAAAACCTACCGCGGCGTGATCACGAAGCTCGATTACGAGCGCATCCTTCTCAACGACGGCGACGAGGTCAAGAGCGGCGAGCTGATCGAGGTGAAGATCATGGTGGAGTCCAAGAACGACTACGAGTACCTGGTGTTCGAGGACTTCAAGCCCGCCGGCTGCGAGCCCACCCAGCTCAAGAGCGGGGGGGTGTTCGAGAACGGCGCGTGGATCAACCGCGAGATGCGCGACGAGAAGGTGGTCAACTTCCTCTACAGCCTTCCCCAGGGCAAGCAGGCCATCACCTACAAGATGCGCGCCGAGATACCCGGGAAGTTCCGCATCCTGCCCCACAAGGGCTACGCCATGTACGCCCCGCGCGTGCGCGCCATCTCCGACTCGGCCGATCTGGCCATCTCCGACTGAGCCCTCACCCCGAATAAAGCATCTTCACTCAACCTTGAATCCGTGTCTGAAAAGTGCTTTAATAAAGGTATGGTTGCAATGAGTGATATTAAACGCCTTGCGAACCGCATTGCGGACGAGTTCAATCCGGAAAAGATAATATTATTCGGATCTTATGCTTCAGGAAAGCCCTCAGCCGACTCGGACGTTGACCTGCTGGTGATCCTGCCTCACACCGGAAAATCATGGCGGCTTGCGGCTGAGATACGCACGCGTATCCGCCCCGCGTTTCCAATCGACCTGCTGGTGCGCGCGGGCGAGGAATTGGACCGCCGTGTAGCCGAAGGAGATCCGTTCCTAATTACCATCATCAAGGAAGGCAAGGTACTGTATGAAAAACATCACCAATGAATGGGTCGTGAAAGCCGAAGGTGACTTTGTCACTGCCCGACGCGAGATGCAGGCCGAACCGCCAAATTACGACGCTGTGGTGTTTCACGCGCAGCAATGCGTTGAAAAATACCTCAAGGCCAGGCTTGTGGAAGAGGGCATCGACTTTCCAAAGACGCATGACCTCACGGCAATTTTGAATATGCTCCTTGCGAAAGAACCTGCATGGGATCATCTGCAACCAGCGCTGGATGCTCTTACGTCGATTGGAGTCGAAGTTCGGTATCCCGGAACATTCGCGGACGCTGATGATTCCCGTGAGGCTCTGCAAACAGCGCAAAGCGTGCGCGACTTGGTCCGCCCATCGCTGGGATTGAGCCTGTGAAGTAACAAAACAAAGGCTACGCCATGTACGCCCCCCGCGTGCGCGCTATCTCCGACTCGGCCGACCTGTCGATTACGGACTGAGCCCGCCTGTCTTCCCAGCCACAGTGCGGCGTACAGGACAAGCGACCTGAACCTCCCCATGGCTGAAATCGACATCCTGCAGCAGCAGGAGCTTCCACAGAAGATTGGCCCCGATCTGAATCCTCCACGTCGAGGCTCCCTGAAAAAACGGGATGTCACTGTACCTTTAACAGCAGCTTATTAATATATCCCTGGAATCGGAATCGCCGCATCCATACGCCGAGATTGCTGGTGTCTTAACCGCAGTTGGTTTGAATTGCGGCTTGACAGTTGCCGCTGCAGAGTGATACTATATATTAGTATCACAATGAAGGTATCAGGAAAACATAAAAAAACTCTTGATGCCATATTCGATGACCCGGTCAGGTCCAATGTGGTTTGGGATGACATTATCAAGCTCCTTATTGCGCTGGGCGCCGAGATCAGCGAAGGCAGGGGGTCGAGGGTCAGAATGGTTATAAAAGGGGTAAGGGCCGTATTTCACAGGCCGCACCCGCGGAAAGAAACGGACAAGGGAGCGCTGAGGTCCATGAGACGTTTTTTAACTGAAGCAGGAGTCAAGCCATGATGAAGTACAAAGGTTTTACAGGTTGCGTTCAATTTGATTCCGAAGCCGAGATTTTTCACGGCGAGGTTGTGGATACCAGGGATGTAATCACTTTTCAGGGAAAGACTGCAAAAGAGATCAAGAAGGCATTTAAAGATTCGATTGATGACTACATCGAGTTCTGTAAGGTGCGCGGTGAGAAACCGGAAAAGCCTTTTTCCGGCAAATTTGTAATGAGAATACCCCCGAAGCTTCACTACAAAGTCTACTTGAAAGCCCTGCAGTCTGGAAAAAGCTTGAACGCCTGGATCAGTGAGGTATTGAAGGAAGCTACTTAGGAGTCGCCCAAAAATTAATTCACATTTTGAGGTGAAATGCCAACAAAATGTACAACAACTTCTTCTGGGCGCCGAGGCGCCCGCCTGGCAAGGCGCGGGGTCCCCGTCACGACGGAGGCGTAGTCGAACTACGGCGACGAGTGGCGGGGTGCAGCAACGCCGCCAGGCGGGATGGATCGGCGTCCAGAAGTGTCAAGTTATTTTGTGGCGGCGACATAGCGGAGGAATCAAATGAAATCAGCGAGGCTTTATCGTGCCGCCCTGCCGTGCGCGGCGGCATCGGCGCTTGTGTGCCTGGTTCAGGCCGGATGCGGGTCGGCGGGCGGCAAAGGCCCGGCTCACGCCGGGGCGGACCTTTACTCGGCCGAGGAGAAATTCGAAGCGGTCAACGCCGCGATCGACAAGTTCGGCGCCATCTTCGACAAGAAGGAGGGCGAAAGCAAGGAATCCGATGACTCCTTCGAGTCGACAAGAAAGGAGATGGCCGACGCGGGCCTGCTGTGCGCGGAGCTTCTCGGCATAAACTCCCAGGCCCTGGACATGCTGGACCGGCCCGGCCCCCTTAACGTCAAGATGCGCGAGCATCTCAAGGAATACCACATCCTGGTCAGTGACTTCGGCGTTTCGTTCAGCGCGTTTACGGAAATCATGGCGAATGTTTTCAAAATGGTCATTGACATGGTCGCCGTGTCCGCTGAGATCGATCAGATCAAGGTGGACTCCATCGAAGATATTTCCGCCGCGGCGGACGAGTTCAGGGCCAGGGCGGCCGGCTTCGACAACACGGCCGCGGATTTCGACGCCCTGGACGCGGGCGCAGACACGAAGGCCCTTTTGCAGTCCGCCGTAAAAATCCCCGAGGGCCTTTCAGACTACCTCGGGGAGATGGCCCGGGCCATGGATTCGATCAAGCAGTTCGGCCTGACCGCCGACCAGGCCCACATGGACAAGGCCGATGAAAGCAAGAGAAGCGCGGAGAAAAAGCTCCAGGCCGTCCTGGACATATTCGAGCAGGACATTGGAAAACATTCACAGCAGCTCGGCGCCCTCTATTCCAGGAAGCTGGCGACCATCGCCGGAAAAAAGATGATCGTCGAAGAGCTCTTCAGGAAGGAAAAATAAAAAGCGGGGCTGAAGCCCCGCACTACCTGGCGAGCGCGCAGGCGCATTCCCCCTCGTAATCGTAGCTCACGCCTTCATCGGTCCCGGGAAGGTCGGCCGTGTCGCCCTGATCCGTTTCGACATCGGGCATGATCGTGTCGATCGCCGCGTCCGCGGGCACGTCGGCCGGCATGTCGGGAGGAAGGTCGGGCACGCTGTCGATTTCAGGGTCCGCGGCAGCGTCGGGGATGGTGTCGTCCGGCACGTCGGGTGACGTGCACAGGGTCCGCTCGAAAAGCCACGCCATCATGGGCGACAGGCACTCTTCCGTCACGTCGTGGCCAACACCGTCCTGGATGATCAGCTCGACCTCGTGGCCGTGGGCGCGGTAGTCATCGGCCTGGGCCCGGCACATGTCGAGAAGGAAATCCTCGGTTCCCGTGACGATCCTGGCCGGTATCCTGCAGACAATGGGCGGGTCTGAGACGTACCCGTACGCCGGGTTGCCCCCGATGCAGCACCCAACCGAGGCGTAGCGGTCCTGGTAGGCCACGGCGTAAATGCCCAGGAACGTCGCTCCCCCCGAGTGGCCGTACAGGTGCATCTGTGTCATCTCGATGTTGTACAGCCCGAGAAGGTGGTCGATGAGGGAGGTGAGCCACACATCGTGATTTTCCACGTCCCGCCACCAGCTCCCGCCCTCGTAGGGCGCGCGCGGCACGAGCAGGATGAAATCCCTCCTGGCCTGCCACAGCGGGGGCCACCAGTACAGGATCGACAGGGCCGGGTCGCCCTCGTCGCCGTGTCGCCGTGAAGGGTCGCGAAAAACCGGATAGGCACGTCAGGGTTGTAGGTGGCCGGTACGTAGAGATAGTATTCGCTCGGGTCCCAGGTCCCGTGAAGCTCGCCCACCTCGCCGCCCGTCCCGCCCGAGCCCTCGGCCCTTGCCACGTGCCTGTCCGTTGTGAACGTAATGGACACGGTAAGAGCGAGCGCAGCAGCAAGAAAAACGACTTTCTTCATCTTGACCGGCTTTCACTGTTATTAAACCATCCTTGCGCAGCGAAGGCAAGCCATAAGACCATATCTGCGTTCAGGCCGGCGAATAAGCCTGCCCATACGTAAATCTTCTACCGATTTTTCAGATGATTCTTTGAAGCCTGCGTTCTATTTCTGCGGGGCTGAAGCCCCGCACTACGGCTTGTGCATGGTCCTGAAGGTCAGGACCGGGCAGGGGGCTACCCTGACCACCCTCTCGGTGGTGGAGCCCATGAACAGGTCCTCGAGGTCGTTCATGCCGCGGCTTGGCATGACGATAAGATCGATGTTGTTATCTTCCGCGTACTCTTTAACGGCCATGTGGACCGATTTTCCTTCGATCACCTCGTAATCAGCCTCTCCCTCCGGGAGCTGCGCCAGCTCCTCGAGGTGCTTTAAGATGTGCTCGCGAAGCTGCGGGTTTTCCACCAGCAGCGGCTTTGTGCTCACGTTGTAGAACATGGGGTGCATTTCATACCGGACCACGTGAAGGATCGCCGGCCTTGCGTTGAATGTCCCGGCGATCAGCATGGCCTGCCTGACCGCGCCGGCGGAATGTTTCGAAAAATCCACGGGGACCAGGATTTTTTGCGGCGCCGTGCCCTTGAAATCCTTATGGATGGTCAGCACGGGCACGGGGCTGAAGCGAACGACCTTTTCCGCCGTGCTGCCGAGCACGAGGTGCTTGAGCCCGGTAAAGCCGTGCGTTCCCATGACGACGAGGTCGTAGTCGTTTGCGTTCAGGTGATCCAGGATCACGTCGGCCGTATTGAACCCCCGAAGCAGGGCCGAATGAACCGTGTCGACTCCCGACTCCCGCGCCGCTTTGCAGCGCGAATCCATTTTCGCGGCCTGTTCTTTTTCCTTCTTCTCCACGACACTTTCGTAGGCCGCGAGCCGTTCCTTCTTGTCGAAATTCTCCTCGAACAGGACCACGGCGTGCACGAGGGTTATCTCGGCGCAGTATCTCTGCGCCCAGAACAGCGCGTGCGCCACGGCCTTGTCCGAGAACTCGCTGAAATCAACGGGCACCAGTATCTTGTCTATCTTCATCCATGGCCTCCTGAAAAAACATGACTCTCATACTTGTTTGTCATCCCGAGGCGACGTTCCAGACAATGCCGAGGGATCTGAAAACTCGAGCTCATTGATCCCTCGGCACCGTTCTGAACGCTGCCTTCGGGATGACAATCGAGTATTAATGCCTTCGCTGCTTTCGGGATGACGTACGTTAAATGATCCCGTTTTCTTTCTTATGTATCGCCACGCAAGAGGCGCGGGCGGCTCCTGAAGCAATCCTTCTTTTATTATTAAACACTCCTTTAAGGCGCGGCGCAGGGTGTCGGCGGCATGACCGAAAAATCCGTTGCATTGTCGTCCGTGTCGCTGCCCGGCGGGTTGCGCTGAATGGACTGGTGCTCGGCTGTGGGCGGGTCGGCCGGGGCGGGGTCGCCTTCCCCCCCAGCCGGGGAGATCGCCGTCATAGTCCAGCTGGTCGATGATGACGCCGGAGCCCGTGACAAGGGCAATGGCGTCATGCGGCCCGTTCTCTATCCGGCCGTAGTCGAGGAGCTGCTCGGACGGGCACGACACCGAGGCGAGGAGCTCCGAGTCGCCGATGACGTGAAACCCGCCGGGCGGGATACTGGTGCATGACAGCGCCGCGTCGGCGTAGGTCAGCGGAGGCACGGGCGCGCCGTTGACGAGCCAGACTCTCAGCCCGCTGCAGGACACGTCTGCTGTACCGTGATTGTAAATCTCGAGGAACTCCAGGTCGTCGCCCCCTTCCTGGTCATAGTCGACCTCGCTGATCACGAGCGTGGGCAGGGACGGCGCGACCTCCTCTTCGGCAGGCAGGTCCTCGGCGCCCGTGTCATCCGCGGGCATGTCGGCCGGGCCGCCGTCGTCAGCCGGAGGATCGCCCTCAGTCTCATCGATTGCCACATCCTCCGCGTCTCCTTCAACCGCGTCCAGGTCCGCGACATCGACCCAGTCGCTCGCAAACGCGTCCTCGAAAGCATCGGTCGCGGAC
>JBDRLK010000096.1:0-3960 GCA_043813155.1 Pseudomonadota bacterium
ACGCGCCTTTCGGAGGCGTGGTGCCGGAGCTTGCCTCGCGAAGGCACGTGCAGGACTGCGTCCCGGTGATTCGCGAGAGTCTTTCGGTTGCCGGCGTTTCCCTTTCCGGGATAGACGGGATTGCAGTGACCGTGGGGCCGGGCCTGATCGGCGCGCTCATGGTGGGCACGGCCGTGGCAGGCTCCATGGCCTGGGCCTCGGGCCTGCCCGTCGTGGGCGTGAATCACATCAGGGGACACCTGATGGCGGTTTTTCTTCGGCCGCGGTTCGGAGAGGTGGCAGGGGAGCATGGCGCGCCTGCTTTTCCCTTTATCGCTCTCGTTGTGAGCGGCGGCCACACGAGCCTTTTCCTTGTAAGGAGCAGGACCGAGATAGAGCTACTCGGCCGGACGAGGGACGATGCCGCGGGCGAGGCCTTTGACAAGGGGGCGAAGATCATGGGCCTTGGCTATCCAGGCGGGCCGGAGATAGAGCGATGCGCCGGGCGGTTCGACGCCGCGCCGTCCATGCGGTTTCCGCGAGGGCTCGTGAGGTCCGAGTCGCTTGATTTCAGTTTCAGCGGCGTAAAGACCGCCCTTGCCAATCACCTGCGCTCGCAACGCGGCGAGATCAGCGAACAACACCGCAACGAGCTCTGCCGGGCCTACCAGGATGCCATCGTGGACGTGCTCGTGAAAAAGGCGCTGCGGGCATGCCGCAGCATGGGTGTGGCCAGGCTCGTCGTGTCGGGCGGCGTGGCGGCGAACGGGCGCCTCAGGGCGGAATTTTTCATGCAATGCGAGCGGGCCTCAGTCCGCGTCTTCATACCGCCAGGGCAGTACTGCACGGACAATGCGGCCATGATCGCCTATGCCGGCGAGGAGAAGCTGTCCAGGGGGCTCGATCTCACGGGAAACCTCAAAGCCGTCCCCCATCTTGGCATCGATGATGTTTAATATGATTATGCTGTAACAATGAATAGATATATGGCAATCTCTTAACCTGTCCGTTAGTTTTTATCTGTTCTTAAAGTCACTCCTGCCCCCGTTGGGCAGGGGAGGCTTCAGCCCATTGGCGTTAACTTTAGTAGATTTTTTTAAGATCGCCACGGCTTCAAAATGCTCGCTGTCGCCTTCGTTGTAGTGTCACCGGGCCAAAGCGGCTTGTCGGCTCAGGCGACCCGCTTTAAAAGGTGTTGCGGTGTCCTCGCGATGACACTCCATAATGTGTCATTGCGAGCCGGCGTTCATGACAAAGGCGTGGCAACCTGAGCCCTATTTGCCTAAAGTTAACGCGTATGGGCTTCAGCCTCCCGTTTTCCAGGCAGGTTCCATTCGCACGCCTGGCCGCCAGGCGCTCTTGATACTTTTGCGCAACTGTTATACTCTAGTAAATACGGGGGAAATGTTTACGTAACGTTTAGCATGAAAGACGAAAAGAAAACAAAGAAACAGCTCATCGACGAGCTGACAATGCTGCGCGCCATCATCGAGAACACGCGCGACATTATTTATTCCGCCGACCCGGAAGGCACGGTTACTTACGTGAGCCCGCGAACGTCCAT
The DNA here is from genome assembly GCA_043813155.1 of Pseudomonadota bacterium. Lineage (GTDB taxonomy): Bacteria > Myxococcota_A > Polyangia > DRWM01 > DRWM01 > JBDRLK01. The sequence goes on from JBDRLK010000096.1 coordinate 1,544, forward strand.
GTTCGGCTATGAGCGCGAGGACATTGTTGGTCACGGTTTCGCCGAGTTCATACACCCTGACGATATCAAGCATGCCATGGAGGACTTCATCAGGACCATGGAGACGGGCGAGGAGTTCCCCACGGTTTTCCGCATGAAAACCGGGGACGGCTCTTACGTGTGGGTCGAGGAAATAGGGAAAGCCATGAGGGAAGGCGACGCCGTCGTCCAGGTCACGGGCGTGATTCGCGACATCACGGAGCGCAAGCAGGCAGAGGAGGCGCTGTCCAGGTCAGAGGAAAGGCTCAAGACCGTGCTGGAGAACATCGATGACGTCATCGTGCAGCTCTCCCTCGAGGGAGTGATCGAGTACGTGAGCCCGAACGTAAAGGAGCAGTACGGCTACGATCCGGAAAGCCTTGTGGGCGAGCACCTGGAAATGGTCACTCCCCCGGACCAGCTGAGAAAGGCGCAGGGAGCCCTGGAGACGGTGCTGTCGGGGATTCCGGTCAGGCAGCTCGAGATCAACCTGATCGACAGCACGGAAAAGATTGTCAGCATGGAGGTCTCATTAACCCCGGTGAGGAAAGGGGGCGAGATCGTCGGGGTCCAGAGCGTCATGAGGGACATCACCCGCCGAAGGAAGGCCGAGGAGGCGCATCGGGAATCCGAGGAGCGGTACCGGGCGATCTTTGAAGGGTCCAACGACGGGATTCTCGTGGCGGACACGGGGACGAGAAAGTTCAGGTTCGCGAACCCCGCCATGTGCCGGTTCCTGGGCTATGTTGAAGGGGAGCTGCTCGCGCTGGGCGTTGACGACATCCATCCTCCGGGGGAGCTGCAAGCCATCATCAGGAATTTCGAGAGGCAGGTAAGGGGCGAGATCACGCTGGTGGAAAACGTGCCTTGCCTGAGAAAAGACGGAAAAGTCGTTTACGCCGATATCCGGGTCAATCCGCTGACAATGAGCAACAGGCTGTTTAACGTCGGTTTCTTCAGGGACGTGACCGGGCGCAGGCAGGCGGAGGAGGAGATCAGGAAATTCAAGACCATCGCCGAAAGCGCCAGGTTCGGCGTGGCCATTGCCGGGCTCGACGGAACGGTCAGCTACATCAATGATTATTTCGCCGGCGTGCACGGGTACAGGCCCGACGAAATCCTGGGCAACAGGCTGGACATGTTCCACACCGCGGAGCAGCTGGATCAGGTGGCGAACATCAACGAAAAGCTGCTGGCCGTGGGAAGCTACTCGGGCATCGAGGTCTGGCACAGGTGCAAGGACGGGTCCGTGTTTCCCATGCTCATGAACGGCGTGATCGTGAAGGACGAAAAGGGCGTCCCCCAGTACATGGCCGCAACGGCGGTCGACATCACGGGACGCAAGCACGCGGAGGAGAGAATCAAGGCTTCGCTCAGGGAAAAGGAGGTCCTGCTCAAGGAGATTCACCACCGCGTGAAGAACAACCTGCAGCTCATCACGAGCCTGCTCAAGCTCCAGTCCGAAAGCGTGGGCGACCCCGGGGCCCTGGAGATGTTCAGGGAGAGCCAGGGCCGCGTCAGGCTCATTGCGCTCCTGCACGAGATGCTGTACAGGTCGGAAGACCTGGCGAGCATCGATGCCGCCGACTACATCCGCACCCTGGTCTCCCACCTGCTGCGCTCCTACGGCGGCAGCGGCGAAGCAATAACCGTTGAATTAAATGTCGAAAAAATAACGCTTGACGTGGACACGGCCATCACCTGCGGCCTTATCGTCAACGAGCTGGTGACGAATTCGCTCAAGCACGCCTTTCCAGGGGGAGGGGAAGGAAAGGTGCGCGTCGACCTTCACCCCAAGGGGCACGGCGCGTTCATCCTGACGGTCGCTGACAGCGGCAAGGGGATCGCGGGGAGCATCGATTTCCGGGACGCAAGAACCCTCGGCCTCCAGCTCGTGTGCACGCTGGTCGATCAGCTCGAGGGCACGATCGAGCTTGACAGGGAAGGCGGGACGGCGTTTAGAATAGAATTCATGCAAACCTGAGCACGAACAGGCAGGAGAGGACTAGGAACATGGCAGAAGCGAAAATCCTTGTTGTTGAAGATGACGCGGTTGTTGCAAAGGACATATGCGGCAGCCTGGAAAACCTGGGGTACGGCGTTCCGGCCCTCGTGAGCTCGGGAGAAGATGCGGTTGCGAAAGCCGGGGAGCTGCGGCCGGATCTCGTGCTCATGGACATCAGGCTCAAGAAGGGAATGGACGGCATCGAGGCCGCCGAGACAATACGCAGCAGCTGCAATATTCCCATTGTCTACCTCACGGCCTACTCGGACGATGACACGCTGAGGAGGGCGAAGGCCACCCAGCCCTACGGCTACATCCTGAAGCCCTTCGAAGAAAGGGAGCTTCACACGATCATCGAGATCGCGCTTTTCAAGCACAGGATGGAAGCGAGTCT
>JBDRLK010000097.1:0-4864 GCA_043813155.1 Pseudomonadota bacterium
GCCCGGCTGGCAAGGCGCGGGGTCCCCGTCACGACGGAGGCATAGTCGTTCTATGTCGACGAGTGACGGGGTGCAGCAACGCAGCCAGCCGGGATGGATCGGCGTCCAGAAGTGGGAAGTTATTTTTTCGCGAGCCCTAAGCCTCCCGCCCTCTGTCCGGTTGGGTCGGAAAAAAGGTCGACTGTTTCCAATTCCACGCGACCGTTGATGTCAGCCAGGCACGCCAGGGGCGCGCAGCACCACACGATTTAAAACAAAACGTATTGAAAACCCGCGATTTGCCTGTATAATTGAACCGTACTGCAATTTGACGGGAGTATTTTCTTAAAAATATCGATCATGAAGTGGTATTGTTTCACAGCACTGTTCCTTGCCGCCGCCGCATGGCTCACGGCCTGTTCGGGCGGGGGCGGGACGGAGGACGCGGCGCAGGATGACGCGGCCTCGGATATTGCCGGGGACGGCGACGCCGGCGTTGAGACGGAAGATGAGGGGGGCCCGGACATTGAACGGGAGGAAAGCGAGTGGGACGAGCTGACCGTGACCCGCGTGGAGCCGGACCACGGCCCCTTTACCGGGGAGACGCAGGTCGTTGTCAGGGGCCGGGGGTTCGAGGAGGGCGCGGCCGTTTATTTCGGTGAGCACATGGTCCAGCCGGCCTTCACTGTGGTCATCGACGACAACAGGATCGGTGTTGTGACGCCGGCCGGCGCCCCCGGCAGCGTTGACGTGAGGGTTGTCCTCGGTGACGAGGAGGCGGCCAGGGAAGACGGTTACCTCTACGACACCTTTTATGTCGATCCTCCGTCCGGATCGATCGCCGGCGGCACGTACGTCGAGATCAACGGCTCGGGCACCCTGTTCACGGCGGGCGGTTCGATCTTCTTCGACGGGGCGGAGGCCACGGACGTGGACTGGGTTTCCTCCACGCTCATGACCTGCAGAACGCCCGCGGGCTTCGTGGGCCTGGCCAACGTCGAGGTGGAGGGCGAAGACGGGGCCGCGGAGGTGAAAGAGGCCTACACGTATTTCAACAGCTATGACCCCATTAACGGCGGCCTCGGGGGCGGCCCGATTACGGGCTCCGTCAACGTGACGGTGCTCAATTCCGGCACGGACGACCCGGAGCCCGGCGTGTTCTGCATCCTGGGGGCGGACGGGGAAACGGCCTACCGGGGGCTGACCGACGACCGGGGGCAGATAACCTTTTCCGGCCCCGGGCTTTCGGGGAGGCAGGAGATCACGGCCTCGAAGGAAGGATTCGAGGCCACGTCGATCATCAAGTTCGATGCCACGGACGTGACCATTTTTCTTAACCCCCTGCCCGACCCGGAGCCCGGCACCCTGCCGCCGCCGGTTCTCGGGGCGATCATTCACGGCGAGCTTGTGTTCGAGCATTCGGGCGAGTTCGGTCCCGGGCCATGGGATATCGTCCCGGACCCGGGCGAGAACGAGATGAAAATCGCCTACGTCTACACCACCGGGAGCAGCATCTGGTACTCACCGCCGAACCCTGGCCTGAGCGGCGCCGAGCCGATCGTGGAGGAGGACTTCGACAACACGGGGGACCACGGGTTCAAGTTTTCCGTTTACTCCAGTCCCAGCACGGTGGCCGTTTGGGCGCTCGCGGGCATCAAGAACCTGGCCACGGACACATTCGTTCCCTATGCCTTCGGCGTGGCCCGGAGCATTATCGCCGGCCCCGGAGAGGTAATAGAAGACGTGCTCGTGTACGTTGTTCACGATCTCAACCAGCCGGTCACCGTGGAGCTCCAGGAGTACTACCCGCCGCTCGACATGGATTACGGCCCCCAGGTCTACAGGTCGAGCCTCTACATCGACCTGGGCGGTGACGGCGTCATCTTCAGACAGGACCGGACGATCCTCAGGGACGATGCGTCGGACTTCTTCTACCCGGGCTGGCTTCCCTTGCGCTATGAGCTGGCCGATGCCTCCTACACCGTCATGATCGGCGCCTACACGCCGGCCGTCGACGCGCTGACGGGCCAGACGATTTACACCAACCCCTACACGGTCAAGATCCTGAGCAGCATCACCCGTCCCTGGGAGCCTGTGGTGGCCCGGGATTTCATCGGGATCCCCTATCCCGTGGACCCGGCCTACGGCAGCAGGATAACGGACATGCACATGGAGTTCGGCAACGACGGCGCCGAGCCCGACTTCTGGCTGGTCCTGATCCAGTCCTACCCGGACCAGCTTCCCCTCTGGAGAGTGGTCCTCGAGGGCTCGCAGACGCGCTACGACCTGCCGGACCTGGCCGAGGTCGCGGGGCTTCCCGGGCCGCCGTCGGGCTATAACATCTGGATCGTCTACGGCATTTCGATCCCGGGATTCGTGTTTGACGAGTTTTCATACAGGCATTTGAGCCAGCGATACTGGAGCGCCTTCAGCGCCGATGCGTTTTTATTTGATTATTGAGGCGCGCGACAGGAACAAGAAAGGGAGCAACTCATGAGCATAAACAAGGCAATGCGTTACCTGGCACCACGGTGTCTCGCCCTCCTGCTGGTTTCATGCGGCGGGGGCGGAACCACCGAGTCGGACGGACAGGAGTACGAGTGGCCCGACGTTCAGGAAGACGCCTGGCGCTGCATCCACGAGGATGACATGAGGTGCCAGGGAGGCGTTCTGCACTACTGCGCGCGGGAGGGTGAGTTCCTGGTGCAGAAGGAGCGGGACTGCATCGAGGAAGGCATGAGCTGCATCGACGACCCGCCGCTCGGGTGCGTGCTGTGCAGGCCGGGGCAGCGCAGGTGCGGTGAAGAGGACAAGGGCGAGAACGGCCAGGACAAGTACGAGTGCGACGAGGAAGGCCAGGCCTGGGCTTACGTGGGCACGTGCAACCCGGGCAAGGGCGAGATATGCGTCAACGGATACTGCGTCAGCGGCTGCGAGAACGCCGTGGAGTGGAAGTCCAACGTGGGCTGCGAGTATTATGCCGTGGACCTGGACAACGCCGTGACACAGGGCCTGGACGCGTCCGCCCAGCAGTACGCCCTGGTGGTCTCCAATCCCAGCAATGCCGAGGCCATCGTGACGATCGAAATAAACGAGGCCGGTTTCGGGGAAGAGCCGGACACGGCGGTCGTGGACGAAAGGATCGTCTCGCCCATGGACCTCGACGTCATCCTGCTCGACGAACGCGAGGTGGACGGCGCGACGCCCCACGGCCTCGATGACGGCACGGGAAGCGCCCTGACGGCGAACGCCTATCGCGTTACCTCCACGGCTCCCATCGTGGTGTACCAGTTCAACCCGCTGGACAACGTCGACGTGTTCAGCAACGACGCCTCAATTCTCATTCCGATCACGGCCTGCGGGACCGAGTACGACGTGATCTCGTGGCCGCAAACCATTGCAGAGACATCGAACCCGGACACGAACATGCACAATGACCTGCGCGCCTTTCTCACCATCGTGGGGACCGACTACGAGACGCAGGTCTCGCTGCGCTTTCCCCTGGACGACCGGCTGCGCATCCTGGGTGACGGGGACCTGATTCCCGAAATGATCGGGGGCGACGAGTTTGAAATCGAGCTCGGGCCGTTCGAGGTCCTCAACCTCGAATCGGACGGGTTCATGGCGGATTTCACCGGCACGAGGATAACCTCGTCCAAGCCTGTCGTGGTTTTTACCGGGAGCGAGGCAAGCGACGTGCCCACGTTTGAAGATCTTTCCACGCGCCAGTGCTGTGCGGACCACCTTGAGCAGCAGATCTATCCGTCCAACCGCAACGGCCGCAAATACGTAGCCGGGCTCACGCCCCTGAGAACCTTTGCCGTCAAGATGGCGGGCGGGGACGTGACCGTTCATGACGAGACAGAGTATTTCAAGATCCTGGGCCTTCGGGACGACACGATCGTGCGCACCTCGCTGCCAAGCCCCTATGACGTCCTTGACCTCGACCAGGGCGAGCACGTCGTCGTGGAAACCACCATGGATTTCGTGGCCGAGGCGGACAAGCCCGTGTCCTTCGCTCAGATGGTGGCGAGCCAGAACGTGACGGGCATCGACCTGACGCTTCCGGGGGGCGACCCTGCGTTTATCATGGTCCCTCCGGTCGAGCAGTGGCGGTCGGGGTACGTGTTCCTGACGCCCTCGCTCTACGCGTTCGATTTCATCATAATCGCCCACACGCCGTCGGCGGAAATCATGCTGGACGGCAGGGGTTTCCCGCCAACCTGCAAGACCACGCCCGTTCCCGGGGCCGAGACCGCGTTCGAGGTCACACGGTGCCAGCTCTCCTTCCCCGAGATCGATGAAATGCAGGAGCCTCCGGGCATTCTCGAAGGCGACCAGGACGACGGAGTGCACGAAATCATCTCCGATGAGCCGGTTGGCCTCGTTGTCTACGGCTTCGACAGGTATGTTTCCTACGGCTATCCCGGCGGCACGGACCTGCATGTCATCGAGTAACGCCTCAGGCGTTACTCGATGACATGCTGTCAGCCATCGGCTATCAGCCGCACAGCCGCCGCCACCATTCCAACATCCGGGAGGGGGTGGTGGAGAAGCCGAAAGCTGATAGCTGTAAGCCGACAGCAGGGAAAGCCAAAGGCTTTCCCTTGACTTTTAAGATGATTAAGGCATTCTTTATAAATAAATTTTCTTTATAGTAATAATAACCAAGCACCCTATTCAAGGATTTTTACATGGAACCCTGGCAAATTATCACCCTAATAGTCGTGATCGGACTGGCAGGCGCAGCGGCCTATGCCCTGCTGCGAAAGAAGGGGGAAAAACGGCCGCCGGCGGATACTGACAGGATCCGGGCGGAGAAGGAGGAGAAGCGAAAGCCTCCGAAGAAAACCGCAGGGAAAGAGGAAAAGGTTGTCGTAAAGGA
>JBDRLK010000098.1:0-16672 GCA_043813155.1 Pseudomonadota bacterium
GTTCCATCGTCGAGGGCAGAGCTGTCATAGCACTCGCCGTCATCCCCGCATGTCTCGTCGCCGTTGCAGGGCTCCAGGTCGTCGCAGTCGTCGCTGGTCGTGCAGCCGGCTTCCATCTCGGCTTCGACGTCCACTGCGTCCTGCGCGTCATCGGCGTCCATGGCATCCATGTCCACGGCATCGTCCGCATCTTCGGCGTCGTCAACATCCGGCGCGATCACATCGGGGTCATCGACACCCTCCTCTCCGTCGGCGACCACATCCATTTCAACGCCGTCCATGCCGTCGATGTCTTCACCATCCGTTTCCCCATCGAGGCCGCTGACTTCCTGGATGCCCCACTGGCACGCCGCGCCGCAGACAAGCAGCATGGACAGGACAAGCCATGCGCTGAAAACTTGAAAAAAGGTGCTCTTGTTTTTTGTTGTTGTCATCCGGCTCTTCCTCCCGATGAATTTATGAATTTGTTGATAAAATTTTTCCTATAAATTTTATACTATCAATATTGAACGCATTTGAAAAGGGTTCGATATCGTTTTTATTATTTTCATTAAAAGAGTTCAGACCACTTTATTTCCGCTTGACATAAACCAATAGGGTCGTACAAAATGATGGTGAAAAGGGTAGTATTGCAGTGATGGTTAATAAAACCACTGCCATTGCCGCAGCGCTGCACGCGGCTGCATGCTTGAGTATTATATTCGGCTGCGAGAGCAGCGGGGACGAGTCCGACGCTGATTACTCGACGGACGTGACACAGGACGACATGGATCTTGCAGCGGACGATTCATTCGATGTCCCGGCGGGCTGTACAACGCGGACCTGTTCGCCGCCATGGGCGTGCAGGCCGGCTCAATGTCCTATGTCATGTCAAACCCGGACTGGCGCGATCATGTTGTCCGCCGGATACCGGTGGACATTCACCACGGCACCGAGGATACGGTCGTGCCTTTCGCGCATGCAGAGCAGGCCCGAAACACGCTGACCGCCATGGGGCACACCGTGTTTTTTCATTCTTTTTCCGGCGGGCACACCACCACAAGGGAGCACGCGGATGAGATCTGGGCCAATATCGGCGGACTGACGTTGTTGGATTAGGCCAAACTCCCATGCCGGACTCTTCGCCCGTTACCCTGTGAAAGGTACGATTCATACGAGCAGGCAGCCGCAACCGCCGGGAGAGGAATTATCATCAGGCTGCGTGTCGCTCCAGGCATCGACCGGGGTGTCTTCATGCGCGTCCGTTGCCGCGTCTTCCCCTGGGACATCCGCGTCCTCGTCTGCCGCGTCCGCGGCATCGGGGAAGCCGTCCGCCGTGACGTCCTCCTCCGGGTGAGCGTCAGGAACGTCCTCCTCCAATTCCGCCTCTTCCGGCGGGGTGTCGTCAAGCCCGCTGCCGACGTGAAGTGGGTCGGCGGTCAGGGTGCCTGAGTTGCCGTCGGGGCTCCCATCGAAGTCCGCGGAGTTCTCGATAATCGTGCCCTCTGTTCCAGGGGCCAGCACCATGTCGAAGATGACTTCTGCATTGTCACCGGCGCCGACGTAGATGTCCTCGATGATGAGGGTCGTATCAGTGGAAAGATCGGTCCCTCCGCCGTCACTGACAACCCACCATGATGCCGCGGCCCCGGGGATCGTGTCCGTAACCGATACGTAGCCCGGCGCGGTGCCGCTGTTATGGAGGTGGATGGTGTAGCGCACGGTGTCCCCCGGCGTCGGGCCGCCGCTTGCGTCCGCGTCCACCTGCAGCTCCCAGGTCTTGTAGGAGTATTGAGGGTGGATAAGCGCCCGGTAGACGTCGATGCCTACGATGTTGTATACGACCCAGTACTTGTCGCCTCCCGCCGTGTAGGTCATGTCCACGCCTGTGTCCTCGGGGGTCAGGCCTGAGCTGATGTCCAGCCAGTCGATATCCACGCCCAGGACGCCTGTTTGGACCGGTGTGGTCGTATTAATGGTCCTGTTCATGGGATTGTTCGCCGGGTTGATTGCATCTGACAGGTCGGTGGAGCCGCCCCCGGGGGTGCCCGTGACGTTCACAAGCTCGGGCGGCGTGCCTCCGATATCTCCGTCGAGCACGTACCAGGTCAGGTCGCCGTGGGCCGGCGTGTCGACATCCAGGCCGCTCAGTGCAAGTGTTCGCGAACCTTCATAAAACTCCTCCACCCCATCATAGAGCGCGTAGCGGCGCGGCGGCAGCAGCGCCGGCTCTTCGTAGATCAGAACGAGCGAAAAGCTGGCGTTGTCCGTGGAACCGTTGCGAATCCTGGCGTCGAATGCGTCGACGGTGAACGTCCCGAGCATTCCCGATGCGGCGACAAGCGAGGTTATGTCGGCCCGGCAGGCCTGGATGTCGTAGGATGAGGCCCCGGCGGCGCAAAAGCATATGTCCGCCGTGATAACCGCAGGATACTCGGCGCCGGGCAGCGTCAGCTCCACGTCATCGTCAGTGGCCGAGGGCGCTGTTGCGCAGTCCGCCTGGTCCGCGATGGTCCCGGCCCAGTACAGGAATGACAGGACCACCGTACCCGTGGCCGGCACGTCGGCCGCCGTGACTTCGACGGAAGCGGGCTGGTTCAGCATGTCGACCTGGGTCGTATCCGCGTCCGGTCCGTCGATTGCGAGCGGCGCCCCGGTCGCGAAGTAGTCGAAGGCGCCCTCCGCCGTAACACGAAGATCGATGGGCTGAGCGAGCAGGGGACCGGTGTTCAAGACCAGCAGCAGAGCAACCATCGCCGGCCGGGCGGCGCGGCTGCGGGAAAGAAAAGGTGAAAGGCTGTTATCACGTTTATCACGTGTGGTTTGCATGAAATGGATTATGCCCTTTTTTCCCATTAATTAATACATGAATTCATATAAAGACCGGCACATCGAACCTGGTTGAGAATTTATTCCGCCGGCTGCTCCAGGTAATCCCCCGGCGTCAGGTCCCTGCCTTCCAGACCCGGGTAATCCGGCGCGTAGCGGTAGGCCCTGAAGACCGTGTTTGTCCTGCCGTTTCCGTCCGCGGGAACAGGACTGCCCTGGATCAGCGGGCCGCGGCCGTCGACAGGGTTGACGTACATCCAGACAATGCCGCCGTCGGGCGCGACCTCGAAGATGATGCCGAAAGCACCGTTGCAGATCAGCGTGTTGCCGTTGGCAAGACGCTGGGACCCGGAAATGTTGGAGGAAAAGAAATCAGTGGGGGGATCGGCAAGATACATCCATGCAGGCTCCTGCGGTCCGTATGCCGGGCCCGGGTCAAGGGCATAGTTGCCGTTATCATCCACAGGAGGCAACACGAGCTCGTCCACGGTGGAATACTGTTCCAGCCCCGGCCGGCGCATTCCGTTGTTGAACACCAGAATGTTGCCTGCTCCCGGACAGCCGGTCTCGATCCAGTGAGCGTCATGCTGGGCCCAGAGCTGCTGGTCCACGGGCTCGCCGGCCCCGAAGACCATGGGGTTGCCCCAGCGGTACAGGATGTCGCCGCCATTGCCGCTGCGGCCGCCCTCGTGGCTCGCGGCCTCGGCCGCGGAGGTGCTGTGATCGATGATGTAGATTTCGCTCATTTCGTGGACGCTGAGGATGATCTGATCGAGCTCCTCGTTGTAGTCCAAAGAGTTCATATGGTTCCAGTCGGCGGCCCCGCGCACGGGCCCTGCAATCACGGTCCAGTTCAGGTCCACCAGCTCCGGGTGCTCGGCCACCGCGCCGTAGTTATCCTTTGTCGGGTCGAAATCCTGGATCAGGTGGTCCCAGATATGCCATTCCCAGACAATGTCTCCCGTCGTCGGGCCCGTTGGCTCTACCTCGATAATGTGGTCGGGCCAGAGCTCGCCGTCCGGGAGGTAGGCCGGGTCCCGGCCCGCTGCAATGGCCTGGCCGGCTGTTTTGAGCTCCCAGGCCAGGACAAGCACATTGCCGTCGGGCATCATCTCCACGTCATGGTGCTGCAGGCAATGGTCGCTCGTGTACGCGTAGCTCCAGACCAGGTTCCCGTCCCAGTCGAACTCCTGGACAATGCCGCCGGCCCCGCCGGAGGTGAACCTGGGATTCACGTCACGGCCGACCGTGCCCGTGCGCAGAAGATGCCCGTTTTCCAGGAGATAGACCGCATTGCCGGGCTGATAATCGCTGTCCCACGCATTGACGAGCCTGCCGCGGATGTCGATGAGGAACGTTCGCGTGGAGCGAAGCGGCGCCACCAAAGTGTAGCCGTTGAACGATTCAGGCGCGCAGGTGAGAAGCCCGACGGTCCATTCGGGATGGTCCTCGTCGCAGGCAGGCGCCACGAGCTCATCACCGGCCGCGTCAGCCGGGTCATCCGCGTCAGGATCGGTAAAGGCATCGCCTTGTTCTCCATCATCTGCTGTTTCGCCCGTGGCATCCGCGTCAGAGCCTGCGTCCAATGACGTGTCCGGCCCATCTTCGGCTTCACCGTCAACCGCGGTTTCGCCGCCGTTGCCGCATCCCTGCGGCATTGCGATTAGCGCGAAGAACGCGAAGCTCACGATCATGTTTTTCATGGCAAGTGTGATTATACGATTGCATGTGTTTCTTGCAAGAAATAGCCATTGATCTTGAACTTTAAAAATTGTACTGTAATCGCGTGAAAGATTCAGCATGGAAGCCCGAGGTGCGCAGGGTCGCCGCCGGCGTGAGGCGGCGGGTGCTGGAGCACAGCATCCTGAGCGGGGGCGGCTACCTGAGCCAGGCCTGCTCGTCGGCTGACATGCTTGCCGTGCTATACGTGAAGGTCATGAACCTGGGCCCGTCGGCCGGCCCCGCGATTCCAGGGCCGTTCCCGGGCGTTCCGGGGCCGGGCAATGACGGGTATTTTACGGGCGCTGCATACAACGGCCCGCCCGCGCCTGATCTCGACCGCTTTTTCCTGTCGCCGGCGCATTACGCGCTGGTTCTCTATGCCGTGCTCATAGAGACGGGCCGCATGGCCGCCGAAGCGCTCGAGCATTTCAACCGCGACGGCGGCAGCGTGGAGATGATCGGGGCCGAGCATTCGCCGGGCATGGAAGTCACGGCAGGCTCTCTGGGCCAGGCGGTCAGCCAGGCAGCGGGCATTGCCTGGGCCCGCAAACGCAAGGGCGAAAGCGGCCGCGTGTGGATTTTCCTGTCCGACGGCGAGTTCCAGATCGGCCAGACCTGGGAGGCTGTCCAGACGATGTCCTGCTACGGTCTTGACAATGTCGGCATATACGTTGACGTCAACGGGCACCAGTGCGACGGAAGGGTCGAGAATGTCATGGGTGTCGAGCCTCTCGACAAGAAGCTGGAGGCATTCGGCATGAGCGTGTTCACGGTGGACGGCCACGACCTGGAGGCGCTTGCCGCGCCCGCGCTGCGGCCGCGCGATGGAAAACCGCTCGTTGTGCTGGGCCGAACCAACCCCTGCGCCGGGCTGCCGCTCTTGAAAGCCAATGCGCCTAAATTCCACTATGTCCGCTTTAAGAGCGACGAGGAGCTGGCTTCCTATAAAAAGGCGCTTGAAGACATGAAGGAGCAGGCGCGCTAATGCAGATGCTGTCCAGGGTGCACGCCCGCAACCTCGTGGCCTGGGCCAAAGACAGGCCCGGGGTCCTGGTGCTTTCCGCGGACCTGACGAGCTCCGCGGAAATCGACCTTTTCAGGGACACCTATCCCGACCGATTCCTTTCCATGGGCATTGCCGAGCAGAACATGCTCAGCTTTGCTGGCGGCCTTGCGCGCGAGGGTTTCGAGCCTTTCATTCACACCTTCGCGGTGTTCATCTACAGGCGCGCCCTCGACCAGATCGCCATGTCCGTGGCCTACCCGAACCTGAAAGTGCGCATGGTCGGCTTTCTGCCGGGCATAACAACGCCCGGAGGGGCCAGCCACCAGGCCATCGAGGACATTGCCGTCATGCGGTCCCTGCCCAACATGACCGTGCTGGAATGCGGCGATGCCACGGAAGTCGAGACGGTCCTGGATGCGATGCACGAGATCCAGGGTCCGGTGTACGTGCGCATGCTGCGAGGAGACATTCCCAGGCTGTTTGACCGGGGCGAGCCGATGAGGCTCGGCAGGCCGCGCCTTCTGTCCGAGGGCGACGACATAGCGCTCATCACGAGCGGTATATGCACGCAGGAGGCCATGCGCGCCGAGAGCGCGCTTCGCAGCAGGGGAGTTTTAATCCAACACCTTCATGTTTCAACGCTAAAGCCTTTTAACAGCGACGTTATCCTCGATGCGGCAAACCATGTTCGAAGAGGTGTCATCACGCTCGAAAATCACTCGATCTGCGGCGGGCTCGGCAGCGCGGTGGCCGAGGCCCTGGCCGGGGCCGGGACGGCGAAGAAGCTCCTGCGCCTGGGCCTGGCTGACACGTTTGCCCATGGCGCGAGCCGGCCCTACCTCATGCACAAATACGGGATCGACGCGCTTGCGCTGGTCAGGGCGGCGGAGAACATGCTTTCCACGCGGCTCGACATCACGGCCGAGGACCTCGATGCCGTGCGAATCGAGCCCGTTCACAGCGCTGCAAGGCCGGAGGCTTTGTGATGCGGGAAAGCCGTGAGTCAACCCTGGATTTCTGCGGCGAGCGCTTCAGCGTGGCCTACAGCCTGGCCGGGCCGGAGGAGAGGGCCCGGGCGCTGGCCGATGACATCTGCATCGAACAGACCGTGGAGTTTCCCGAAGACCTGATAGAAGGGGAGGAGATCAGGAAAAAGATCTTCGGCCGCGTGGAATCGTTCGGGCCGCCGGAAGCCGGGGGGGCGAGGCAGGGGGAAGAGACATTCGAAGCCGTGATCAGCTATGCCGCGGAGATCTCGGGGCATGAGCTCACGCAGCTTATGAACGTCATGTTCGGGAACGCCAGTCTCAAGCCCGGTATCCGCGTCGAGAAAATATGGGTCGGCCCGGGGCTCGCGAAAGCCCTGGGCGGGCCGCGCTTCGGCCGCCGCGGGCTCAGGCGGCTTGTCGGCGCGGCCGGCCGCGTGCTCCTGTGCACGGCGCTCAAGCCCATGGGGTTATCCGTACTGGAGCTCGCCGGGCAGGCGCGGCGCTTCGCCCTGGGGGGCATGGACATCATCAAGGACGACCACGGCCTGGCGGACCAGTCCTTTTCGCGGTTCGGGGAAAGGGTGGAGCGATGCGTTTGGGAAGTCTCGCGCGCGAACCGCGCTACGTCAGGCCGGTGCCTTTATGTTCCCAATATAACGGCCGGCGGCTCCCGGATGAAGGAGAGGGCGCTGCTTGCAAAGCAGGCCGGGGCAGGGGGGCTGCTCGTCGCGCCGGGCCTGGCGGGGTACGGGGCCCTGGCCGAGCTCGCTGCAGACGATGAGATCGGCCTGCCCATTCTCTGCCACCCTGCTTTTCAAGGCAGCTTTGTGGCAGACACGGGAAGCGGTCTTTCTCACGGCATGCTTTTCGGGAAGCTGGCGCGGCTGGCAGGCGCGGACGCGACGATTTTTCCGAACTACGGCGGCCGTTTTTCCTTCAACCGCGAGCAGTGCCGGCAGATCGTGGACGCCACGGAAGCGGATATGGGAGAAGGCATTGAGCCCATTTTCCCCTGTCCGGCCGGGGGCATGAACATGAAGAACATTCCCGAAATGCTGGAATTCTACGGCGAGGAGGCGATCTTTCTCATGGGCGGCGGCCTGATTCGCCACGGCCGCGACCTCGTGGAGAGCTGCCGCTATCTGCGGGACCTCGTGACAACGGGAGGCTAAAGCCTCCCCTGCCCGACGGGGGCAGGGGCGACTTCAGTCGCCCATAAAGCAACTACTTCCAACCGCACCTTCTGGCAATGCGCTCTTTGCCGGTTCGGTGGATTGTGCTATGATAATGACTTTGAAACCAGCACATGAAGGGGAACGATCAATGAAGAAAACTGTAATTGCATCAGCTCTCTTTTTACTCTGGGCCTGCCAGGGGTCGCTTGCAGGCGACCCGGATGCGGACACGTCGGAGGACACGACGCAGGATGACGAGGGCCGGGCCGATGCGGATGACACGGTGCAGCCCGATACGACGGATGCGGCGGATGTCCCGGAAGATGAAGTGACGCAGGACCCGGCCGGGGAGGAGGAGGTCGAGGAGGAATGCGACTCCAACGATGAGTGCGACGACGGCGACCCGTGCAACGGCGAGGAGGAGTGCGACATGTTCACGAACACGTGCGTCGAGGGCACGCCGGATGAAGACGGCGAAGTGTGCGGCGAAGAGCCGAGGCGGATCTGCCTGGAAGAAGAATGCGGGGAGTCGGTGTGCGGCGACGGGTTCGTGGACGAGGGCGCCGGGGAAGCCTGCGAGCCGCCGGGTGAGGGAAGCTGCAGCGAGGACTGCGTCTACCTGTGCGAGGACAATGAAGACTGCGAGGATGACGGGAACCAGTGCAACGGCGAGGAATACTGCAACCTGGTCGAGCATGTGTGCGATCGCAGGGACCCCATGGAGGACGGCACGCCCTGCGGCGGGCCCATCAGGTTCATTTGCCTCGACGAGGCCTGTGTCGAGAGCGTGTGCGGCGACGGTTTCGCGGACGAGGGGATGACCCCTCCCGAGGAGTGCGATGACGGCAATGACGAGGAAGGGGACGGGTGCGACAATGACTGCACGTACTCGTGCCATGACGATTTTGATTGCGATGACGGGAAGAGCTGCACAAGGGACAGGTGCTATTCATGGTCGTCGCACACCTGCATTTTCCTGCTGGAGCCAGGTACGACCATGTGCAGGGGCCCGGCCGGCCCGTGCGACGCGTCGGAGTTCTGCGACGGTGAGAACGTCGAATGCCCTGCTAACGGCTTTCATCCTTCTTCGACTGTCTGCCGCGGGGCGGAAGACGGCTGCGATGTCGAGGAACACTGCACCGGATCGTCTGCTTCATGCCCTGGCGATGAATTCGCGGAAGAGGGCACGGAATGCAATGACGGCAATGACTGCACGGACCCCGATACGTGCGACGGCGACGGCGGGTGCTCGGGGCCGTTCGACCCCGGCTGCTGCGCCCCGGACGTCCTGGAGGCAGGCGGGTACCACACCTGCGCCCTGCTTTCCATCGGGAGCCTGAAATGCTGGGGGTACAACGCATACGGCGCTGTGGGGGACGGCACGACCCTCTCACGGTCGTCGGCGGTCCAGGTCAATGGAATGGGCGAGGGCGTGGCCAATGTGTCCAGCGGCCGTTACCACAATTGCGCGGTCATGGACACGGGCGGCGTCAAGTGCTGGGGCAGGAACTATTACGGCGCGATCGGCGACGGGACATTGACGGACCGGACGGCGCCCGTCAACGTGACGGGCCTTTCGTCGGGCGTGGCGGATGTGGGAGCCGGCGGGTGGCACAGCTGCGCGATCCTGGCGGCCGGGGGGATCAGGTGCTGGGGCGCGGGCGGGTACGGCCAGCTCGGGAACGGGTTGACGACCGACTCGACCACGCCGGTCAGCGTGTCGGGAATATCGTCCGGCGTGCTGGATGTATGCCTTGGCGGCGCACACACCTGCGCCCTCATGGCCGGCGGGGGCATAAAATGCTGGGGCATGAACAGCGAAGGCGCGCTGGGGGACGGCACGCTGTTGCAGAGAACCACGCCCGTGGACGTGACCGGGCTTTCGTCCGCTGCCGTTGCCGTCGCCTGCGGCCGCTACCACACGTGCGCGCTCCTGGACACTGGGGCCATGGTGTGCTGGGGCGATAATTCAGAGGGTCAGCTCGGCAACGGCTCTACCCTGGACAGCCCGACGCCGGTCGGCGTGACGGGCCTGTCGTCCGGCGTCCTGGCCGTCACGGCGGCGGAATTCACGCACACCTGCGCCCTGCTCGGCGGCGGGGGCATGAAGTGCTGGGGCGACAACCTGACGGGCCAGCTCGGGGACGGGTCCACGACGGACAGACTCGTGCCGGTGGACGTCACGGGCATGGGATCGGGAGTCCTGGCCATAACCGCCGGCGGGTATCACACCTGCAGCCTGGACGACGCGTACGTTGTGCACTGCTGGGGAGCGAACACGGTCGGCCAGCTCGGCGACGGCACCATGATCCAGAAGGAAACGCCCGTGGTCGCCGAAGTGCCCTGCCCGTAAGAGAGGCATGAGTTGAAAGAAATCCTTCACCACCCGGCCGTAAGGCTGCTCATCGGCATTGCCTCGCTGTGCGTCGGGTTTTCGCTGGTCGGTGTTTTTCCGGGCTTCAGCCAGTTCAGGGGGAACGCGGCGTCCATGATCGCGGGCTTCCTGTTCATGGCCTACGGGCTCTTCAATTTTGTCTTTGCGGTTCAGAGGTTCATGAAGAAGAGGAAGAAATGACAAGGACGGCCATCATTGCACCGGGTTTAGCGCAATGGCGATGAAGCGCAAACGTCCCCGCGTCACCTTCGCCTGTCTTTATTCTTCCGAGGGCATCTCCTTCGGCTTTATGTACCTGTCGGCCGAGCTCAAGAAACGCGGCTATGCGGTCAGGCTGATCCTTGCGACCGACGCGGATGATTTTATCCGCAAGTATTCGCAGGACCCCACCGAGATCGTGGGTTTCAGCGTGACAACCGGGCTTCACAAGTACTACCTGGGGTGGGCAAGGCGCCTGAAAAAGGTTGGAACCGCGCACCTGGTCGTCGGCGGCCCTCACCCCACGTACTGTCCCGACTTCATCCACGAGCCCGGGGTGGACGCTGTCTGCATAGGCGAGGGGGAGGAATCCTTCCTGGAATACCTGGAGCGGTTCAGCGAATGCATGGGCCCGCCGCGCGGGGCTGTGCCCGGCTGGATGCACAAGCGCGAGGGTGAGATCCTCGACGGCGGCCTGAGGATGCCGGTCGAAGACCTGGACGCGCACCCGTCGCCGGACTGGGACCTCTTCTTCGATGCAAACCCGCTGCTGGCAAAGCATCATGTCAAAAGCTTTCTTGCCACCAGGGGCTGCCCCTACAGGTGCACTTACTGCTTCAACCGGGAATGGAACGACCGCTACAAGGGAAAAACAAAGGTAATCCGCGTGAGGGACCCGGAGCTGGTTGTGGATGAGATAGAGTACGTGCACAGGCGCTGGGGGATCGGGGTTGTATGGTTCCTGGACGCGAATTTCGCTTGCAACCGAAAGTGGCTGAGGGAGTTTCTGCCTGTTTACAGGAGAAGGGTGGGGCTGCCCTTTTTCTGCAAGGTCCGCCCCAATGTCGTGACCGGTCGGCTGGCAGAGGAGCTCGTGGACGCGGGCTGCACGTCCGTTGGCATAGGCATCGAGTCGGGCAACGAAACCATGCGCAACGAGGTCCTCGGCCGGGGCGTCAGCGAGGAGCAGATTCTCAGCGCCTGCCAGGCCTTCGGATCGCGGGGCGTTCTCATCATGGCCTTCAACATGCTGGGCCTGCCGGGCGAGACCTATGCCATGGCGCGCGAGACGCTTGACCTGAACGTGGCCGCGGGCGTTGACTATGCCATGACCATGCTTCTCCAGCCCTTCCCGGGAACCGAGATCGCCCGGCGGGCGCAGGAGATGGGGCTCTTCGATGGGAACATGGACGCGATCAGCTCGTCCTACTTCGCTCCGTCGCCCATCCGGTTCGCCGACCCGCGCGAAAAACGGAGGATCGTCAATCTCCAGAGGCTGTTCGCCCTGTCCGTGAGCTTTCCCGAGGTGCGCCATTTCATCGACCGCCTGACCGGGCTGCCGGAAAACAAGCTTTATCTGAACCTTTTCAAAACCTACAACCACAGGGCCTTTCACAACCGCTTCTACCGCGCCTTCACCCTGCAAACCAAAAGGGGACAGAGATAATTAGGCCTGGTAAAAGTGTTCTGTCCCCTTTTCAGGGGCAGAGGCTCATGCCCGTGCTCGCGCAGCACCCTCCCGGCAGCATGAGAAAACAGCTCAGAGCTATTGCTCTCATCAGCCGCACTCCTGCATTCCCAGGCAGCAGTGCTTGTATTTTTTGTCCTTGCCGCATGGACAAGGATCGTCTCTCCCGATCCTCTTCCCGTAAGGGGAAATCATTGATTTCAAGGCACTTGCGAGCCTGGACTTCATGTCCTGCCTGAAGATTTTCCTGAGCATCTCATACAGCTCGGGATGTTTCCTTTCCAGGAGGGCGGGGTTTTCGAAGAAATATTCGCTGACCACGGCAAAGAACTCGGTCCTGCTGGTTGCGCCATAGGGGCGGATTTCCGACTCCCTGTTGCGAATGGCTTCCATCTCCCTGTCTATGAGATCGAGCCATGGTCTGACCAGGTCCATTTCGAGAGTGGCGGGTATGCCGTCCGTTGATCCGTCCTTTGCGTCGACGAGATGGGCGAACTCGTGAATGCCCACGTTGTCCCTGTCGCACATGTCCTGGAAACCCTTGAAAAGCTGGGGCTTGGAAAGGATCATGATGCCGTGCAGGGCGCCGCTCGTCCCCACGAGCCCTGAGATGGGTCCTTTCCCATCGTCGAACTGGTAGTTGTCGTCGAACGTGGAAGGGTAGATCAGGACCTCGCCGAGCCGGTCGAATTCCCATTCCGGAAAGCCGAAGATCGGTATGACGGCGCTTGCCGCCACGAGTATGCGGGTCGTGTCATCCACCTCGGTCTTTATTCCCGTGATTCTCACCTCGGACAGGAATATCCTGATCTCCTGGCGGAACCTCTCTTTTTCCTTCTCGTCAAGGCCGCTGTAGAAGGCCACGCGCTCCTCGAGGATCGTTTTCCATTCCCCGGGGAAAGGCCGGCGCATCAGCCGCTTGCGCCGCCGGAATTTTCTCGTGAAGAAATAGTAGAGGATAGCGAAAAGCACGAGGGAAAAGGGAAAGGATGCCGCCATCCCCATGACGGAGTCGTGAAAAAGCGTTAGGCAAAAGAGCAGCACAAGCGCGCTGATGAAGGCGGACACCGCAAGGGATACGAGCATGTTCGTGCGGGCTTTTTCCGGTGATACGATCATAACGCGGGTTTCACAAAACCGATAACACTATGGAGCCGCCCCAAAATTATTTCGACTTCTGGACGCCGATACCGGGCCCCGCCTTGCGGGCGCGCCTTGCGCGGGGTCCCGTCCAGCGGCGCTATGCACCCCACGGAAACCATTTCGCTTTTTCTCGATTTCTTGCTTCCGCGGGGACCCCGCCTCATTGCACCCCATCCCTCCTCGGCGTAGTTCGACTACGCCTCCGTCGTGATGGGGACCCCGCGCCTTGCTGGACGGGCGCCTCGACGCCCAGAAGAAGCTATTGCATATTTTACCGGAATTCACCATGAAATGTCGAAAAAATTTTTGGGCGGCTCCTAAAGGAAAAATAATCGGGGCCGTGCTGGCCGGCGGGACTTCGCGCAGGTACGGCAAAGAAAAGGCGCTGCTCGAATGGAACGGGAGGTCCTTTCTGGATATCGCCGCTTCCAGGCTGGGGAAGGTCTGCGGCGACGTGGTTGTCTCCGTGGATAAAAAAGGGAGATTCACGACGCAGCAGGCGGCGCGGGAAATAGAGGATGTCATGCCGGGCCAGGGGGCCGGCGTCGGCATCCTGTCGGTTCTCAGGGCCCACGAGGGCTGCGCCGTGCTCGTCACTCCCGTTGACATGCCGCTCATGAGGGAGTCGACGCTGCAGGCCCTGCTCCGCGCCAGGGACTGGGGCGCGTCGGCCGTGGTGCTCGAGGTGGACGGAATACAGCAGCCCCTGGTGGGCGTGTACGAGCCGGAGGCGGCCGCGGTCATCGAGGAATGCCTGCGCCGCGATGAAAGGAAGCTCGTTATCATGACGCATGCCATGGGGGCGGCCGTGGTCAGGCCGCCGGCAGCGGAGGAGCCTTATCTTGTGAACATCAACAGTCCCGGGGATTTCAAGCGGCTGCAGGCGGGCGATTTATAGATACAGGGGTCCGACCCCTTCTTTGAAATGGATATCCCTCATAAAAAAACAGGGGAAGGCATTGTCATCGAGGTGCGCGTCACGCCGCGCTCGTCGAAAAACAGGATATCGGGCCTCCAGGGCAGCGCGCTGAAGGTTCATCTCACGGCCCCGCCGGCCGAGGGGCAGGCCAACAAGCAGCTCATCAAGCTTCTTTCAAAACACTTCGGCATACCAAAAAGCGCCGTGCAGATCGTCATGGGCGCCTCGTCGCGAAGCAAGCTGGTCCTCTTGAAGGGAATCGATACATTATAGATAACCGACCCCTTGAACTCGAGAACGAAACCCAGTAGAATAAACAGCATGGATAACGCTCCGACGCCGTGCCGGACCATTATATGCAGTGTGCGCAGATCATGAAAGCCGGCGCTCTCATGATCGGCAAAGGACGGTTGAACGTCCACCAGGGGGGGCGATGTGCCTCCCGCCGGGAGTACACGATAATGACGGGATCGATACGCAAGATGAACCGGGAGACGGGCCATGGCCATGTTGATGAGCGAAACGCTGTTCTGCTTTTTCTCGTGACGTGCACGGCCCTGTCCGTGATGGCATGCGGAACCGGTGGAAGCGCCACACCCGTTTCAGTGGATCGCAAGGTCCTGTTCAGGGTAACCGTTGAGAACGCAGCGATCTCGGATCTCGCCATGGTCGGCTCGTTTCCCGATGCCGCTCTCCACAGCAACGGCAGGCTGCACGGCGAGGGCGAGCTGATCGTGAGCCTCGAGGATATGCGGGGGAACCGGCTCTTCGCCGGGAGCACGCTGGATCCGAGGCGGGGGGCCTGGGACGAGTTCTCAGGGGGCTCAATCCGCGGCGGCGGTTCTCTCACCCTTGACCGGGCGGAAGGATTCGTGTCCGTGCCGGAGCCGCTGTCCGGGACAGGGACGATCGAGCTGCAGCTGAGCTCTCCCCTGGGACCGGTCGCTCCAGGCGCGTTCACGTTCAACACATCCACGGGACAGACGCAGACAGCGGTCTTCCAGCTGACGGAAGGGGAGCTGACATTCCTCGAGGGCAACCGCGACCCAGCGGACAGCTTCATCGTTCTTTTCGTCGCCAACGGGTTCGGCGACGACCTCGAGCCGTTCAACGCGATGGCGCAGAGCATCTCCAGGGAGTTTCTCAGGCTGGGCTGGTTCGACATTCACCGGGAGGGCCTCTCCCTGTGGACGATGGCCGATTCGGAGGCAAACAGCGACACGTCCATCGTCTGCGGTGAAAACACGATTCCCGAGCTCATGCTGGCCGCGGAAAGGGCGTCCGAGCTGCACGGGAAAGTCCTGCCCCGGGCCACCGGCAGGGAGTACGGCGCCGCCGTCGCTTCCCCGGACATCATCGTGTTCATCACCAACCAGGTGTGCCGTGCGTTTGCCGGGACTTTCATCCTTCTGGGCAACACCGACACCGAGCCCTGGGTCCTTGCCCACGAGCTCGGCCACAGCATCGGCAATCTCGATGACGAGTACCCTGAAGAGGACCGCGGCTGCCCGGGCTGGATCAACACGACGCCCATGAGCGACATTCGCTGGAAATGCCTGCTTTCCCCGCTGCCGACGGCCGCGAGCTGCCCGGACGGCTCCGCCCTCGGCGCCTACCCTCCCGTGCTCAGCTGCGACGACTGGGGCCACCCCTGCCGGCACTGCTTGATGCTCGATGTCACCAGCGATTTCTGTACCGTCTGCCGCAACAGGATGGACCTCGTCATGACCGTCAGGATGAACCATCTCGTGTACGCCGACGTCAGCGAGGCGTGCAACGGCATTGACGACAACATGGACGGATCGGTTGACGAGGGATGCCCGTGCTGCATCCCGGGGCCCGAGCTGTGCGGGGACGGCGTGGACAACAACTGCGACGGAACGGCCGACGAAGGCTGCGCGGCCTGCGGCGACGCCCTGTGCGAGCCCGGGGCCGGCGAGACCTGCGCGACATGCCCCGATGACTGCGGCGCATGCCCGCCCGCCTGCCCGGACGGCGTCTGCGAGCCGGGGGCCGGCGAGAGCTGCGCGAGCTGCCCGGCCGACTGCGGGGAATGCCCGCCCGCTTGCCCGAACGGCCTGTGCGAGCCGGCGCTGGGCGAGACCTGCTCGACGTGCCCGGCCGACTGCGGGGAGTGTCCCTGGTGCGGCGACGGAATCTGCAACGGCACCGAGGCATGCTCCTCCTGCGAGGCGGACTGCGGGCCGTGCACCTGGTGCGGCGACGGGACATGCAACGGCGGGGAAACATGCTCCTCCTGCGCGACGGACTGCGGGACGTGCGGCCTGTGCGGGGACGGGACCTGCAACTACGGCGAGACCTGCTCGACATGCCCGTCCGACTGCGGCGCGTGCGAGGTATGCGGCGACTCGCGCTGCCTTGGCCCTGAAAACTGCTCATCCTGCGCGACGGACTGCTGCCCGGTCTGCGGCAACGGGCTGTGCGACGCGCCCGAGTTCTGCTTTACCTGCCCCGCCGATTGCGGCGTGTGCTCTTCGGGGTGCGGCGACGGGGTGTGCGACGGAAGCGAGTACTGCTACGAGTGCGCGATGGACTGCTGCCCCGAGTGCGGCTACGGCACATGCGATCCTTTGGAGTCATGCTCCACGTGCCAGACGGACTGCTGTCCGGTATGCGGGAACGGAACGTGCGAGATAGCCGAATCATGCACATTCTGCCCGAGAGACTGCGGAGATTGCGGATAGTGTCTTAGGGCTCGCGAAAAAATAACTTCCCACTTCTGGACGCCGATCCATCCCGGCTGGCTGCGTTGCTGCACCCCGTCACTCGTCGACATAGAACGACTATGCCTCCGTCGTGACGGGGACCCCGCGCCTTGCCAGCCGGGC
>JBDRLK010000099.1:0-5130 GCA_043813155.1 Pseudomonadota bacterium
CTTGAATCTTGAATTTCATCCATTATTTCCATGAAATTATTTCATAGCGCGAAGAATGAAAAGTTCGCTATGAAATAATTTCATAGAAAAACCCCGAAAAATTCAAGATTCAAGGCCCGGCCCCTTCGATACCCCGGAATAGTGAATGCACCCCGGCGGCTAAAGAAGGCTGCCGACAGTCCACAGCAGGAAGCCTGAAAACACCAGTGCCCAGGCAAGCACATTGTAAACAGTATCCTCCGTCCTTTTAACCGGGGGCTTTTTACGCCGAATGTTTTCCTTGAAGTGGACCACCCCGAAGAACATGATGCCGAGCATCTCGGTCACGAGACCGATCATGATGAGCCACGGCCCCATGGTGCGCCCTAACCCTCCCGGAGAAGCTGTATCATCTGGGCAATGGAATCTCTTATCGTGTTGTTCAGCTTGTTGATGGTTGCCTGATCGGGCTTCGCGTTTTTCGGGTAATCGAACGTCACGGGGCTGCCGAAGATGATTTTCCATTTCAAGGGCAGGGGAATGAGGCCCAGCGGTCCGAGGAGAGGGAATGTGGGGGTAACGGGAATGAAAGGCAGAGACAGCTGCCGCGCGCCCGCGGTCATTTTCCATAAAATGGGGAATGAATCCTGGGGGCCCACGATGGCGGCCGGAATAATGGGAACGCAGTGCCTGATCGCCAACCTGATGTAGCCGCCCCTTCCGAATCGTTTCAGCGTGTAGCGCTCCCTGAACGTCTTGGAGATCCCCTGGATTCCCTCCGGGAACGTGATGATCAGCCCGCCCTTGTCAAGGAGCGTGGTGGCGTTTTCCTGGCTTGCCCTGACGGCTCCCACCCGCTGGGCCAGGGTCCCCACGTAAGGAATATAGAACAGCTCGTTTTCCGTGAGCCACCTGGCATCGGGCCTCACCCTGCTCACGATGCTGTAGCGGAGCATCATTCCATCCAGGGACAGGACGGGCGCGTGGTTCGCCACGACAATACAGCCGCCTTCGGGCGGCACGTTATCCAGCCCGGTCGCCGATATTCTCCAGTATTTATCATAAAGCAGCTTCAGAAGAGGCTTGATATTCTCCTCGAATGTTTCATCCATACCGAATTCATCGGTTTCGATTCCCTTGCAGGCAAGAAGAAGTGGTGCAAACTTCTTCAAATAAAAAGAAGGTCTGATGAGCTTGAGCAGGGTCGCGAGAGCCTGCTTTTCCTCGCCGGCCTCGACCTGGATGGACGCCATTCTGGTCTGCATTCTGCTGGCAAAGTCGAGCAGCGCGTCCTGGGCGTGCCCGTCACCGCCCCTTTGCGCCGACATGGTTTCCAGGACCTCGTCGATTTTTTTCTCGGCTTCGCTGATGATGCTCTTGGGCGCTCCTCTCACGGGCGCCGTCTCTTTTCTTCTCGACGCCGCTTTTTGTTTTTTCCCGCCGGCGGGCCTGGTTTTTTTTGGCTTCGGGGGAATATCAATGGTCGAGATATCGCCAAAGGGATTGTCGCCGAGAAGGGGTTTTCCCTTGCTTGTCTTCCTGGCCATGCTTCTACTTCTCCATGAATCTTCGTGCCCAGTAACGATAAAAATCCTCAATGACTTCCTTGATCGAGTAGATCGCGGAGTATCCGGCCTCCCGGGCGGCTTTATCCCCGCTCGCCAGAAAGGAGTATTTGAGAAAAGAACCCATCTGTTCGGGCAGTGAGGAAAGGTGGAAGCTGTAGAGGCTGCCGGCAAAGCTGTTGAATACCGGTTCGGGAACGGGCACCGGTATGTTGCCAAGCAGGTGGATGGCCGTCAGTAGAGGCATGTACCCCCTGCCGATGACATTGTATACGCCGTGAAAGTCGTTATCGCAGAATATCTTGAACGCCCTCACGGCGTCAAGATGGTGGATCAATTGTATGAGAGGGTTGAACCCGGCTATGACGGGAACGAACAGGTTGCTGAGCATTTTCGTGAACACGTTGTCCGTCCGGGGGCCTATGATCGGGCAGACGCGCAGTATGGTGACGGTCGCGTCCGCATGCCTGGTGGCGAACTCGTTGAGGAGCCTTTCGGCATCCATCTTGTCCGCGAAAAACTGAAAGCTCCTGTCCGCCCTGATCGGGTGGTGCTCCCTGAGAAGCTGCGGGTTGTTGCCGTGGGCCCCGTAAAGAAACGTCCGGCTGTACAGGATGATCTTCTGCGTTTTGGCCCTCGCGCTTGCGCTGAGCACGTTCATGGTTCCCACGGTCTCGAGCTCGTGCGCCAGCTGGGGAGTCCTGCTCGGCACCTCGGTGAAGGCGCAATGCACCAAAGTGCCTATTTTTTCGCTTTCGAGAATCTCCTGTTTCTTCTCATAGCTCTTCGGGTTCATGAGGTCGACGGGCTTGAACAGTATTTTATAATCATCGATGGGGGGAGGGTCGGAGTCGATAAAGACGACATTTTCGTATCGATGGTCCCGGCAAAGCTCCGCGGCCAGCGACGAAGAGATGCTGGCGGTTGAGCCGGTGATGGCTACGTTTGTTTTTCCTTTCATTGCATGCCCGCTTTTTCGTCCCTTTGAAGAGTATTAAATTTTAGCATCATTGACAAGTCGTGCAAATGCATAAATATTATTTTCCATGGAACTTTTCATTGACTCGGCTGATGTGGAGCGGCTCAAGAAACTCTGGGAAATCAGGGTCTTTTCCGGAATAACGACAAATCCCATTATTCTGGCGCGGGCCGGGACGGGTCAGGCGGCGCTTGTCAGCGGGCTGAAAGGATGGTTCAACGGTGAGCTGTTCATTCAGGCGGCCGGCGGGAGCATGGCGGAGTTTATCGCCGACGCAGGCAGGATTGCCGACCTTGTCCAGGGCCGGGTCGTTGTGAAAATCCCTTCAACGCCCCAGGGCTTCGGGGCCATGGAGCAGCTCGAAGCGGCCGGTATCAGGACAGCGGCGACGGCGCTGTTTACCGCGGGGCAGGGGATAGGCGCCGCAAGGGCGAGGGCTTCCGTGCTTATTCCATTTTATGACAGGCTGGAAAAATCGGACGGGAATCCCGCACAGCTGCTAGACGATCTCGTACGCCTGCAGAACCTGCGCTGGAAGCCGCGGATCCTGGTTGCCAGCCTGAAAACAGTGGACCAGGTTGAGCTGTGCCTTCGCGCGGGCGCCTGGGCCGTTACCCTGCCGCCGGAGTTGGCGGAGCAGCTGCTGCACTCACGGCTTACGCAGGACGCCGTCGGCACATTCAATGATGCTGTTGCACGTAGGGAGGAATGAATGGTGAAATGCGCGTGAAGCGCCGGCGGTGGGCTATTCTTCGGAAGATTCCCCGCTTTCCTCATCTTCCCCGCCTTCTTCTTTTTCCCCGCCTTCCTTGCTTTCGGGTTTGCCGCCGGGTTCTTCCTCTTCGCCGCTCCTTTCCCAGCGGTCCACCTTTCCGTCTCCGTCCAGGTCGTAGCCGATTCTTTTCAGCTCGCCGTCGGAATAATGCTCCCACACATCGGGTGTGCCGTCCTTGTTCGAGTCCCTTTCGCTCCGGACCATTTTCTGATCGGCGTAGAAATTCCAGATATCAACGAGGCCGTCGAAATTCGTGTCCATTTCCTGCTTGATGACTTTTCCGTTCTCAAAGTAGTTCACCAGGTCGATCTTCCCGTCGAAATCCATGTCCAGCTCTTCCCTGAGGGGTCTTCCTTCGTCGGAGAAATACCGGATGATGTCCTTTCTCCCGTCGAAGTTGAGGTCCGCCTCACGGCAGATGAGAACTTCCTTCTCGATGCCGAACTTGGTTACCGTGGCGAAGACCTTCCTCACGTCGGCGACATTGTCGTGGTTGAGATCCAGGTTCTCGACCCTGTTGCCCTTTCCGCCCTCGCACCTGAGGCGGTCATCTTCGATGGATTTGGCCGTCCCCTTCATTGACTGAGGGTTGTCAGCGGAAGCCGCCGTTTTTGATTTTTTATCGTCTCCGCCGCATCCCCCAAGCATGGCGATACAGAACGGGAGCACCAGGGCCATGATGGAAAAATACTTGATCAACTTCATTCTATACCTCTCCCTGAAATCTGAGCTTCCTATAATATCCGAAAAAATCCGAAATGCAATTAAAAAATCAATTATGTGAAAAAACTGATGAAACCCGTTATTCGTCCTTAAATTCGGGTTTTCTTCTGCCAAGGAATGAGTCTATGCCTTCATTGGCATCGCGGGTTTCCATCAGGTTTTCCAGGTATACTTTCTGGATTTCAGGCAGGAGCTCCCTGATACGGCGGTTGAAATGCAGGCGAACACAGGACCGGGCCAGGCGCAGCGATGAGGCGCTTTTGGGCAGCATGATTTCGGAAATCCATTGCCCAACGTGCTCCCACCCGTCCTTTCCCTCCGGTACGGCATGGGTGACGATGCCGAGCTCGAAGGCCCTCTTCATGTCAATGCTTTCGCCCGTCAGGACGATCGCATCCGCGCCGGCCTGGCCGATGCGAAGAGGAAGGATAACGGAAGCCGGAGGCGGCAGGACGCCGAGCTTGATTTCGGGCTGTCCGAACACCGCGGTCTTCTCGGCGAAAACGAAATCACAGTATATGGCCAGCTCCATGCCTCCGCCGAGGCACTGTCCCCTGACCATCGCCGCCGTGGGAATATTCAGGTCCATCAGCTTGAAGAAGAGGCCGTGAAACTGCTCCAGCATTTTCGAAGCCTGATCCTTCCTGTGCTCCTCCACGCTTGCCCCGAAGCAGAAATGCTTTCCCGAGCCTTCGAAAACAATGATCTTGAGGTGCTTGTTTTCCGCGGCCCCATCGAGCGAGGCAATCATCTCCCCCATCATCTCGCCGTCAAGAATGTTGCCCTTGGGCGAGTTGAGAATAATGCGCATTGCCCGGCCGTCAAAATGATTCTCCACGATGATTTTCTTGTAATCAGTCAATTTTTCACCCGTTCGAAATCCGGGGTAGGGGCGGCTTTAACCGCCCGTCCCTTATAACGGGAGGCTAAAGCCTCCCCTCCCCGGGAGTTTTGTATCAAGGGCACGCCTAAGGGCTCGCGAAATAATAACTTCCCACTTCTGGACGCCGATCCATCCCGGCTGGCTGCGTTGCTGCACCCCGTCACTCGTCGACATAGAACGACTATGCCTCCGTCGTGACGGGGACCCCGCGCCTTGCCAGCCGGGC
>JBDRLK010000100.1:0-4565 GCA_043813155.1 Pseudomonadota bacterium
CACCTGCCAGTTCGCTTTCGCCATCGGCCGCGAGACCTTCACCTTCTACAACCTCGGCTTCCGCTGCTGCTACTACTAGCCCCGCCGCCCCCTCCGCGGCCGCCTGTTGGTTCCTCCGCCGCCTCCTCAACCTCCCTTGGCCATTGGCTCCGCCACATCAGCCGCCTCCTCCATTGGCTTGCCACCTCCGCCTCCAGGGGGGCGTGGCGGCGGAAAGCCGGTGGTTGCGGCGGGGGAGGTGGTGGATGAGGGGCCAACAGGCTGCGGTGGTTGTGGGGGAGGGGCTACTACGGGACGATGAAAAATATCTCCCTGATATCGAGGACCGTTGTGCCGTCCCCTGTTATTTCAATGAATGCCCTTAAGCGCTGCGGTTCCGGCGAAGACGGCACCGTATCATTCTGCGCGGGGATGATGTTGAAGCACAGCGCGGTTCCCGGCAGAACCTCGGTGAACGTGTCGTCGAACGTATCGCCGTCCGTGTCGGCCACGGGCAACCCGGGCACACAGAAAACGCCCGGGTTCAGGGGGTCCTCGTAGCCGTCCGTCGTGTTCGGCTCTATGCGGTCGACAAACATGCGCGCGTCGACTTCATCTTCCAGGTCATCCCTGACGGCGGCGGTAACCTCCAGCGGGACCTGGCCGGCAAGGGTCTGAACAGACGACACCACCGCCTCCGCTATGTTCCCCCCTCCCGCCGCAAGATTGAAGACAAGGGGGCCGCCCTCTATGGTAACGGAACCCGTGGCAAAAGCCAGGTCCCTCAAGTGCCCGTCGCCGGCATAGCTGCTCTCGTGGATGCCGATGATCTTGACGTGCGCGCCGACCAGCGCATCGACCGTCTGCACGTAGCTCGGCGCCGGAACATCCTCGCCATAGTGATTGGCGTCTCCCGGGCCGTTGTGAAACTCGGCGTCCGTTATCACGACAATGACCGGCAGGCTGCCTTCCCTGAAACAGGGGTAGCCGAATCGCCCCCCGTCACAGGATGGATCGGGTTGCACCGGAATGGTCCGGAACGGGTCGCCCGTGGCTATTGTCCACAGCGCGACAACATGGGCTTCCGGCGTGTCGCCGCCATAGGCCTGTTCGAGGGCGACAATCGCCGACACCGTGCCGTCCGGATCGGGATCGAGATCCTGGAAATTCTCGTACGAAACGTCGCCATAGCTCGGCGTGCCGTACGGGCTGATGGGGTAATCCTCGAAATGCCCGGCCCCGAACCACGGGTCGGGAAATATGTCATGAATCCCCGCGATGATGGGGTCGGCTATCGCGCCCTTGAGCGCGCTGATCTCCTGCTGCATGGATGCCGTCGTGTCCACGAGAAAATAAACGTCCGCCTGCCGGATGGTTGAAGAAAACACCATCGTATTCCTCGCGGGGATCGGGTCCTCCCCGTAGGGGACGATGAACTCATTGCAGGTAATGGTCGGCACTTCACAGTCGCCCGGGGAACATGTCTCGCTGCAGGTTCTTACAACATCGCGGCCGCAATATTCAAAACACACCTCCGTTGACCCGGCGGCGCAGTCGAAGCCGTTGTCGGCCTCGCCGTCGCAGTCATCGTCCTCTCCATTGCACTGCTCTTCGGGAGGCTCGCAGTCATCCCAGGTGCAGATAATGCTGCACCTCTGAGTGCCGCCGCTTCCGCACGTTGTCGTGCAGGCACGGCTTGCCTCGTATTCAGGGTCACACTGCTCGCCTTCGCCCACGATTCCATCACCGCAACCGGGAGGGATCT
Organism: Pseudomonadota bacterium; assembly: GCA_043813155.1. GTDB lineage: Bacteria > Myxococcota_A > Polyangia > DRWM01 > DRWM01 > JBDRLK01. The sequence continues at coordinate 1,745 of JBDRLK010000100.1, forward strand.
CCACATCCGGATCAATGTCCGTGTCCGTATCCTGATCGACATCAACACCGTCACCATGCCCGTCCCCCATGTCCCCGTCCGCTTCACCGTCCGTCTCCCCGTCCCCGGTCCCCAGGCTGCCCTGGCAGCCCGCGGCCGAAAGAGCGAAGAAGCAATAAGGCAGAAGATAAACAATCATCGTTACTTCATTTTTCATCCTGAAGCCCTCTTTTCATCTGTTGAGTATAATGTAGGTTTCATTCCGGGGCAACTGCAGGAAAAGGGGACAGGCCCCTTTTTTTTTGATACGATGATATAACATTGCAATTCTCATGGGAAAACAGCTGCCGGGGGGAGCCGGAGGCATCCAATGAAATCAACTCATCCTTGCAAGCGACCCATCCCCGCCCTTGTGCCCGTGCTGGCCGCGGCCGCGCTCTGTTTCCCGTCCTGGTCGTGCACGTCAGGCGGCATGACGGGCAACAAAACCTGCCTCGAAGACTGCAGCTGGGGCTCCTGCGAGGAGCATCCGGAAGAATAGACTGGATTCAGTTTGAGGCAGGCTAGCCTTCGGGGACCTCGACCTCGAGGCGGCGCGAGGAAACGACCGTCCCGCCTTCCACCACGACGTCGATGAAGAAACCATAGGTGCCGGGCTCGGAGCAGAGCTCGTCCCTGTCGCCGTCATCGTCCACGTCGTCCACGTCCTGGTTGGTGGCCATGATCTCGAACATCACGCGCGTGCGCGCCGTTGCGTTCTCCAGCGTGTCGTCGATCGTGTCGTCGTCCGTGTCCACGGCCTCGGGCGTGACCGAGCAGCTGCCGGTAGGGCCGGTGAAGCTGATGATGCCCACGCTGCGGATGAAGCACAGGGCGTTGATGTCGTCCGTGTCGTCGTCGCGCAGGTCGGCCGTCAGGTCGTAGGACACGAACTGGGTGAGAACGTCGATCGAGCTCACGACGCTCGTGTCCAGGCCCGTGCCGTCGCTCGAGATCTCGAAGACGAGCGGGCACGTGTCCTCGCTGATCGGCGCCACGCCCGCGCCGCTGATGCCCGTGCAGCACTGCGTGTCCAGGCAGGTTCCCAATGTGCGGGCCTCGCTTCCCTCAAAAGCGCACAGCGGCACAACGGAATCCGTGGCCATGACCATGCCAAGCGGGTAGAGCAGGTCCTCCGGGTCGCTGCTGTCGGCGCCATTGTGAACGCCCACGACGTGCGCGCCCATGTTGATCAGGGAGGCGAACGTCTCGCTCGAGGAGTGGGCGTCGCAGTCAAAGCCGTCGTAGTCCGTGTCCTCGTGGCTCTCGGCGTCCGTGATGTGCACGATAATGGGCATGGCGCCCGGCCGGAAGCCCACGCCGCCGATGCTGCCGTGGCCCAGGCCGGGATCGTAACCGTCGGTCCAGTCGAACTCCGGCACGCTTATGGTGCCTTCCGCATGGCAGGTTGAATCGCAGCCGTCGCCGTCTACCAGGTTGCCGTCGTCGCATTCCTCGTCATCGCCCACGACGCCGTCGCCGCACCCCGTGTCTTCCGGCGCTCCCTCGCAGAAATTCGCTATCCAGCCCTCCGCGTCAGCGTCGGCAAGCTCGGTGGTGCAGTCCGTAGTGCAGGCCGCCGCGCCGCTGCGCGGGAAGACCGTTGACGCGTCCACGAGCGCCGCGGTCAAGTCGAGATTGGCTCCCGGCCCGGGATCGAAGGGGTCGCCGCCCACTTCGAGATCCGAGCAGTCATCACCCTCGCCGATGAACTCCACGCCGTCGATGAAAACATGCATGGCATAGAAGCCCGTGTCCTCCGAGCTCAGCCCCGACACGAGGATCACGACGTCGATCGCCCCTTCGGTCATTAAATTCAGCAGGCTGTCCAGGCCGCAGTCGTCGTCGTCATTGCCGGCAAGCCACGTTCCATCCTCGGCGATAACCTCGACATAGGGATCCAGGTCGTCGCTTCCCACGTCGTTCGCGTCGATATCCACGCGAACCGAGGAACTCCCGGGCAGCGAAATGGAGTATGCGTCTATATCACCGTCAGGATTAATGAACCCGGTAGTCACGTTGCGGCCTCCCGGAAGCGGTGTGATGCAGCTGCCGGATGAAAAGGGCCAGCTCGTGCCCGCGCCGGTTGCGATCTGGTACAGGGACTCGATGCCCGCCTCGGGCGTGTCCACGCCGTAGTGCAGCTCGATCGCGTCAAGCGCGGCCTGCGCCATGGGAACGTTGGACGTGATGCGCTGGTGCAGGTTGAAGGGAAGGTCGCCGTCCGCGGCCGAGCCGAATTCGCCCACCGGGAAGTCGTCGAACGTTGAAACGCCGAACTCGGAGGTGGGCAGGGCCTCGCGGATGGCCGGCACGATGGTCGTGCTCAGCGTGCTCTTCAGCGTGTCCAGCTCGTCGCCCATGGAGCCCGTGGTGTCCATGTTGATGTGCACGTCGACGTCGCGAACGGCGGTCATGAACTCGATGCGCGTCTCGTCGCCCGGGATGATGGTGGTGCCGCACCCCTCTTCCGCCTCGGAGGCCGGGACCTCGCCGTCGCAGTCATTGTCAACGCCGTCGCAAAGCTCCACGTCCAGCGGCGGGACCCAGCCGATGCACATGAGAAAGCCGCCGAAGCACTCGATAGCGCCGTACTCGCACTGGCCGATGCCTGCCAGCTCGGCAGGCCCGTCGTAGCACTCATCGCCGATGGTATCGTCGGACGGACTCTCGTCGATCATCGTGTCGCCGTCGTCGTCCTCGCCGTTGCACAGCTCTTCGCAGGCCGGATCGCCGTCGCAGTCCGGGTCCATGCAGTCGACGAGATCGTCGTCGTCGTTATCGATTTCGTCGTCGCAGATGT
>JBDRLK010000101.1:0-12701 GCA_043813155.1 Pseudomonadota bacterium
GCGCCGAGCAGGAACGTGACGGGATTGGCGATCAGGGGCCCGAAATCCGTCAGGGCCCCGATACCGAGAAAGATCAGCGGGGGGAATATGTCATACTCAACGCCCTTGAAAAGGTACCAGAAAAGCCCTCCGGGGTGCCCGCCGGCAGGCTCCATGAACAGGACTTCCTTTGCCATGGGAAGGTTCACGAGAAACGTTCCGAACGCAATGGGCAGCAGGAGAAGGGGCTCGAATTTTCGCACGACGGCAAGATACATCAGGCCGAATGAAACGAGGATCATGACCGCCTGCTGCCAGCTCAGCGCACCGAACCCCATGGCGTCCACGAATTTTGATATGGCCTGAGCGATATCCATAATAGCAGTTCCAACATGGGTACGGGAGCCTGAAGGCTCCCGTACCCGGGGGATTTCTCGGATGGCGACTAGCTGTCGAATTCCACGAGCACCTGCTCAACTTTGACGATATCGCCGGTCTTCACGTGTATCTTTTTTATCCTTACATCCCTCGGGGCGAAAAGCGGTACGTGCATTTTCATTGTTTCCAGCGTCAGCAGCTCCGTTCCTCTTGCCACGGCGTCACCCTCTGAAGCGGCAATGGATACAATGGTCCCGGGCATCGGGGCTGTGATGCTGACATCACTGTCATCGTTATCGTCCAGTTCGATCGGGCTGGAGCCCACGGCCGGCGCGATCGTGCTCGATCGCACCGTCGTCCTTCGGTTTGTCACGCTGGCCGTGAAGACCTCCCCGTCCACGACGATCCTGTAGGAGCCGTCCTTCCTCCCGCTCTCGCTTATTTCAACATCGAAAGGCTTTCCCTTTATTTCGATAGTGAATTTCATCGCTTACTTTCCGGTTATGCTGTCCCTGAAAAGGACTATCTGCTCCACCTCTCTGTGCTTGTTGGTGCTCAGGAAATACGCCAGGGCCGCCGCGGCCGCCTGTTTCCTGTCAACCCCCGCAGTCCTGCCTTTTTCGCCGCGGCCGGATGCGTTGTCGGCGTCCTCCCTCTTTTCGGCCCTCCTTATCATCCGGACGAAGCCGGAGGTGGCCAGCATCGTGAACGTGAACACAAGGAGCGCGGCGAAGACGATGGCCATCCCCAGAAGCGCGAACGTAACCGAATAATTCAATTCACCCATGCGTAAATACGATAGGCGTCAGGCCGTGAATCGTGAATTTCTCATATTGCGGATCAAGAGTCTTCAAGAAGTCGGAAAATTCCCAATTCACGGCCTGACGCCTCTCCTAAATATCCAGGTTTTTTACGTACAGGGCGTTCTGCTCAATGAACTGTCTTCTCGGCTCAACGAGGTCGCCCATGAGCACCGTGAAGAGATCGTCGGCGCGAGGGCCGTCTTCGACCCTCACCTGCAGCAGCGTCCTCCTGTCCGGGTCCATGGTTGTTTCCCACAGCTGCTGGGGATTCATTTCTCCGAGACCCTTGTATCGCTGCATCGAAATGCCGGTCTTGCCGGTCTCCTCCACGATCTTCCATAATTTGCGCACCGATGTCGTGACCGTTTCCTTTCCGTTCATGCTCACCGTGTAGGGGGGGCTTCCGAATTCCCGGATCCTGTTTTTCATGGTGACGATTTCCTCGAATTCGATGGAATCGAAGAACCGGAAATCCAGGATTGCGCCTTTCTCGATGCCGAGCTGGACGGGAATGCACTTGATGGAATAGCAGGCGTGCTCCTCGTCCCACTCCAGCTCGAACCTGACGGGGAGGATTTCCTTTGCGTTGCGCTCGAGATAATTCTCTATGTGCTTGAGCTGGGGCGTTATCCGGTGCCTGTCGGCGAGAACGCGCCGGTTCAGCTCGGTTCCCCACAGGACGGCTTCGACGATGCTCTTGTTTTTCCGCTTGCTCACCTGGCCGAGCAGCGTGCTGTACCTGCCGACAAGGTCCATGAAGCGGCGCAGGTTGTTTTCGTCGAACGTTCCGGATGAGGCCCCGAGCTTCATGTCCTCGAGGGCGGCGCCGGTTATGAACTGTTTGAGGGAATCCTCGTTTTTCAAGTACGCTTCGCTCTTGCCCCTCTTCACCTTGTAGAGGGGCGGCTGCGCGATGTAGAGGTACCCCTTTTCAATGATCGCGGCCATCTGCCGGAAGAAAAAGGTCAGGATCAGCGTCCTGATGTGGCTGCCGTCAACGTCCGCGTCGGTCATGATGACGATTTTGTGGTAACGGACCTTTTCAATGTTGAAGTCCTCCCCGAACCCGCCTCCGAGCGCCGTGATCAGCGTCCCGATCTCGGCATTGGAGAGGATTTTCTCCACCCTCGATTTCTCCACGTTCAGGATTTTTCCCTTGAGCGGGAGAACGGCCTGGAACCGCCTGTCCCTTCCCTGCTTCGCGCTTCCCCCCGCGCTCTCGCCCTCGACGATGAAAAGCTCGCAGACTTCGGGGTTGCGCTCCTGGCGGTCGGCCAGCTTTCCCGGGAGCGTGGTTGCGTCCAGGATGCCCTTCCTCATGACAAGCTCGCGCGCCTTGCGTGAAGCCTCCCGGGCCCTGGCGGCCATGACGACCCTTGAAACAACGCTTTTGGACAGGGCCGGGTTCCTCTCCAGGAAATCGCCCAGCTTGTCGTTGATGACCGTCTCGACTATTCCCTTGACCTCCGTGTTGATGAGCTTGTCCTTGGTCTGGTTCGAGAACGAAGGATTCGGCATGCGGATGGCGCAGACCGCGGTCAGCCCCTCCCGGATATCCTCTCCCTGCAGCGTCCCCTTGTAATCCTTGACGACGTTGAAAGCCGACTGGTAGGTGTTGAGCGTTCTGGTCAGGGCCGTCCTGACGCCTGTCAGGTGAGAGCCGCCGTCGCGGTTATGAATGTTGTTGGTGTAACACAGGATGTTCTCCGTGATGGAGTCGTTCCACTGCAGCGCGATCTCCACGTGAACCTCGTCCCTTTCGTCCTGGAAAAAAACGGGCTCCGCGTGAATGGGCTGCTTGTTGCGTCCCAGGTACGTTACGTATGACTGGATTCCCCCTTCGCTGAAGAACTCCTCGCTCTTATCGTAGCGTTCATCCGCGTAGGACAGCTTGAGGCCGGCGTTGAGGAAGGCGATTTCACGCAGCCTCGATGAAATCGATTCGCGCGAGAACGTCGTCACGGCAAAGATGTCAGGGTCGGGCTTGAAGGTGATCTTCGTGCCGGTCCTGGCCGAGGGCCCGAGCGAGTCCAGGGGGGCAAGGGGCTCGCCGCGCCTGTACTCCTGGTACCAGACCTTTCCGACCCTCCTGATTTCCATCTTGAGGGACTCGCTCAGCGCGTTGACGACGCTGACGCCCACACCGTGCAGCCCGCCGGAAACCTTGTAGGAGCTGTGGTCGAACTTTCCTCCCGCGTGAAGCATGGTCATGACGACTTCCGCTGCGCTGCGATGCTCCTCGGGATGCTCCTCGACGGGGATGCCCCTGCCGTTGTCTTCGACCGTGACCGTGTTGCCGTCGTGGATGGTGACGTCGATCTGCGAGCAGCATCCCGCCAGGAACTCATCGACGGAGTTGTCGATGACTTCGAAGATCATCTGGTGAAGCCCCGTGCCGTCACCGACGTTTCCGATGTACATTCCCGGACGCTTCTTGACGGCTTCGAGACCCTTCAGTATCTGGATCTGCTCCGCTCCGTAAGGATCGTCCGCGTCCACGACGGATGCACCCGCGTTTTCCGGGGTCCCGGCCGGGTCGCTTTCCATCTTTTTTTCTTCTTCATTCATGAATTTGAATTCGCATTTATACTAGCATAATTTAATTTATATTTATAGTGGAATTTATGCTTTAGTTGATTATAATTTATATCAATCTGAATAATTTGGAGTGCGAGGCTTTAGCCTCGCTTTTAGCTTTAAGCGACCCTGAAGGGCCGCACTACATTCGACTCGTGAGCAGGAAATGAAAACCCAACACATAGCACTATCGCTTTTTACATCGATCATGTCCTTCTGGATTGGGGCGTGCGGTTTCGTGCCCGCGGACGAGGCGGGGGACGGGGGCGTGGGAACGCGGGTTTTCGCCGTCCGTTTCCTCGAGCGCGAGGAGGCCCGGTTCCTCTCGATCATCAACAATTACAGGACCACCCAGGAGGTTCCCCTGCCTGCCCTGACGTCTTCCGCCACCATCAACCAGGCGGCGTACGACTACAGCGTGGTGATGTCCGAAACGGGATGGTTCGATCACACGGGACCGGACGGGGAATCGCCGTGGGACCGTATGTGCGCAGGGGGCCACGAGCCTGCATGCACGGGAGGCGCCGTCATGGGGGAGAACATCGCGGCGGGATACGCCACGGCCGAGGCCGTGTTCGAAGCGTGGAGGACCTCGCCCGGGCACAATGCCAACATGCTGACCCCCGAGTTCCTGTCCATCGGCATCGGGCTGGCCGATGTCGAGGGGGGGGTCCAGTCCAATGCATGGACCACCGACTTTTCGAGCGTCGTCGACATCGACGGGTGCGCGTGCCTGGAGGGGGACGCGAAGAACTGCGAGTCGGAAACCTGCGGCCCGGGGATCCGGACGTGCCTCGGCTTCTGTCAATGGAGCGCGTGCGGCCCGCCCAACCCGGGCGTTGATGTGTGCGACGGGTACGACAACAACTGCAACGGAGAGATCGACGAAGGGGACGTTTGCCAGGGCTGCGAGCCGGAGCTGGAGATCTGCGACAACAGGGACAATGACTGCGACAACCTCGTGGACGAGGAAAACGTCTGCGGCACGGGCTGCGAGCCGGCCGACGAGGTTTGCGACGCCAATGACAATGACTGCGACGGCGTCATCGACGAGGGGTGCTTCTGCCCGGACGGGACGCCGGAGAGAGTCTGCGGGTATGCCGACGGCATCTGCCGGCAGGGGATCCAGCAGTGCGTGGGCGGCGCGTGGAGCGAATGCCAGGGGGCCGTCAGCCCGAGGATCGAGCTGTGCGACGGCCTGGACAACGACTGCGACGGGGCGATCGACGAGCGCGTGTGCACCGCGCCCGATGACGGCGACGGCGACGGCGGCGGGGGAGGGTGCAGCATGGCTGCGGCCCGGGGCCATGCGGGCGGAAGCCCGAGCGCGGCGACAGGGGTTTTTATGCTCATGCTGGCGCTGCTCGGCTTTCGCATGAGGCGGTGCGGGCGCCTGCACCGTGCCGCGGTCGCGCCGGCGCTCGCCGCGGCGGTCCTGCTGCTCATTGCCGCGGGATGCCACAAGAGCGTCGCGCCCAACACCCGGGACGGCGATGCGGACAGCTCAATCGATGTCCAGGACGACGGGCTGGACCAGGTTGCCGATATTGTCGGGGAGGAGGAGGTGATGGTGGAGGATGTGGTCCCGGACACGCCGCCGGACCCAGACCCGCCCGACGAGATCACAAGTGATGTGCCCGAAGTCGTGGATGTGCCGGCAGAGGATTCGCCGGTAACCGACCTTCCCTTCGGGTCCCCCTGCAGTGCGGATTCCCAGTGCGCTTCCGGGCTGTGCCTGCCGCCGGAGCTCGGGGGAACGTGCAGCGAGGAGTGCTCCGAGGAAGCGGATTGCACGACCTCGCATTCAGGGTACTCGTGCACGGCCTATGGCAGGGATACGGACGGCAACGGCCTGACGGACGCGGTCGTCACGGCCTGCGCCCAGTGGCCTCCCGACAGCCTGGAATCAGGCAGAAGATGCTCGGAGCCGCTGCACTGCCGCACGCGCATGTGCATCGAGGGCGGAATGTGCATGAAGATCTGCGATGAATCCTATCAATGCGCGGCCGCATCACAGTGCCTCGAGCACACCATGACGCTCGACGAGGGGACCGGGGCCTACATGGCCTGCGGCTTCACGCCTGTTGCATCGACGACGCTCGACGACTATGTGTACGGAACGCTGGAGCTCGTGACCGAATCGGCGTACGGCCGCAGGAGGGAAATTTATGTTCCGCCCGACGCGGTTTCCCTGACCATCACGGGGCTGCAGACCGCGCCGGAGCAGTCGGCCATGGTGGGCTATATCAGCGTCATCGACCCGTCGAACACTGAGATTTACGACATGGTCGATTATTTCGACGGGCTCGACCCGCCCAACTGGCACAGCCCATGGATCAGGATGGGGATTTTCATGGTTCCGATAACGCCGAGGGTCAGCTTTGCGGGCGGTCGGTATGAGTTCGTCCCCATATCGGCGCGGTTCTCGGATTCGGATCCCACCATCACGGTGACCACGGACGTATCGTTCAGAATCAAGCGGGCGCCGGGCGCCGTCATTTCGAGCGGGTCCCTTGACATCAATTTCTTTTTCGTGGGGCTGGACGAAGTCAATGCCACGAACGCCCAGGGTTCGGGCGGCGAGTTCCAGAACGTCATAGGCTGGATCGAAAGCATCTACGGTGACATCAGCCTGTCTTTGGGCACGCTGACCTACACGGACATCAACGAGCCCGACCGTTCCACCTATCGCATCGTGCATCTTGATTACGGCGAGCCCGAGCTCGGCGAGCTCACGGGGCTTTTCAGGCTGAGCGAGGGAAGGGCCGGGTTTGCCGTCAATGTCTTCCTGGTCCACGACCTCGACGAGGAAGGAGTTCTCGGCATTTCGCCCGGGATCCCCGGCCCGCAGGGCTTCCACGGCCTGGGCGCGTCCGGCGTTGTGATCAATTACGACTCCCTGTGGAGCGCGCGGAGCGCGGGCATGGTCATTGCCCACGAGGTGGGCCATTACATGGGCCTTTTTCATCCCACGGAAAGGGATTCCGACCCCTATCCCGGTGACTGCATCGATGACACGACGCTTGGTGACTCCAACAACCTGATGCACTGGCAGTGGGGGGGGGACCGCCTGACGTCGGGTCAGGGCTACGTCGTTCTCAGGCAGCCTGTCGTGCAGTAAGGGCCCGTGAAGAAATAAGTTGATCAAAACGAGGGCGCATCCGCCGAGGCAGATCGCGAGCGAGGACGTAAGCCGCGAGGTGCCCGGCCGATGCGGCCGCAGTGATCAAGTTATTTTGTAACGGGTCCTAAGCAGAAGTAAGGAGCAAGAACAGCCTCCACCGCCTCCATGTTATCAGTCGAGGGCAGAAAATTTCGAAAATGCTTGTCATGGCAAGCGCTATAAGATTAATGTGTCTTCATGATCGATTTCAAGCATAAAATCCTGGTTGCAGCGATTTTCCTTATTCTGCATGCTTTTTCAGGCGCTCGCCCGGCGACGGCACAGTCCATAGTCGAGAGGCTGGTGCCCCCTCCCGCCAGCCTGACCGGCAGCAGCAACCCTTTTCTCATATCGCTGAACCCGGCTGCCATGGCCATGACGCGAAGCTGGGAGATCGAATACTTCCATACCGAGCTTAAATCGCAGGATGTCCTGGCGGGGACGGGCGATGCTGTCTACGCGACCTCGCCGGTTTTCGGCCCGCTCTATCTTGGCTTCGGGTTCGAGAACGTGCGGCCTTCGGACGAATGGTCCGACGCATGGCTGACGGGACACTCGTCCATGGGCAGCTGGTCCATGCTGACATTCGCCATGGCCTTCAGGCTGGGCGAAATGGCGTCCATAGGAGGGGATATCCGCAAGTACAAGTCCGACACGAACCCGCGCTTCGACGGCATAACCACCTGGGACCTGGCGGTGCACCTGCACCCGAGCCCCTACATGTCGCTCATGGTTTCCGTGCACGACATCAGCACGCCCAGGCTGCCGTTTCCCGACGACAGCATAGAAAGAACGTGGGGCGCCGGCGTGGCCGTTCGCCCTCTCGGCCGGGATTTCCTGACCATTTCGGTGGACAATCTATTCGGCGAGGTGAGCCGCAACGACGTGCTGCGCACCTACCTCGAGATCAAGCCGGTCAGGGGACTGGCCATCCAGGGCCTCATGGAAATGTGGTTCGGCGACGAAGGGTTCATGGATGACTCGAGGCAGTTCGCGTTCCAGGCATCCGTGGGCCTCCGCCTTGACTTTCCCCACGCCGGCGTATTCGGCGCCGTGCACATGGCCAACAGGACAGGCTCGCCCTACCTTGGATTCACGCTGGGCGCCAGGCTTTCCGGGCAGAAGTATGCGTCCATGGCCGCCGGGCACACCTACCTCATGGTGCCTCTCAAGGGCAGCGTGGGCGGGGAGGATGCGGTCGCGCTCATGCTTTACCTGGACGCCGCCGCGAAGGAGCCGGCCATCCGCGGCGTGATCCTCGATGTGGATGGGTTCAGGGCTGGACCGGGGACGGTGCAGGACATCATCGACGCGGTGAAGAGAATCAAGGGCATGGGCAAGAAGGTGCTGTGCTACAGCGAGGGCGTGGCGAGCGGCGGCGGCCTGGGCGTCTGCAGTCATACCGACGAGTTCTACCTGGGACCGGCGGGGGGAACGGATTTTTCGGGCAGCAAGATGCGCATGTTCTATTTCACGGGCCTGCTCGAGAAGCTCGGCGTAAACGCGCAGATTTTCAGGATCGGCGATTATAAATCGTATCCCGAGATGCTGACGCTCAAGGGACCGAGCGAAAAATCCACGGAGGCGCACAGGGAGCTTCTCGAAGAGACGTTTCAGAATATCGCCGCCGACATAGCCGAGGGAAGGAAATTCGAAAAGGGGGCCGAGCAGGCCGCCGAGGTCATTGCGGGCGGGCCGTACAATGCCCTGGAGATGGTGGACGAAAACCTGGCGGACGGGGTCATTTTCAGGGACCAGATCAAGGCCGCGATCGAAAAGAAAACCGGAAAGAAGATAAACCTTGCGCAGAAATTCGATTTCTCCAAGAAAGCCCCCGACAAGTGGATGGACGGCCGGAAGATAGGCGTCGTGGTGATTTCCGGGACCATGGTCGAAGGCAGGACGAGGACCGTGCCGCTTCTCGGATACGAGCTCGCGGGAGCGGAAACGCTGGTGCCGATACTCGAGAAAGCCCGCACGTGCCCCAGCATCGCCGCTCTCGTCCTCAGGGTCGACTCCGGCGGCGGCAGCGCCTTTGCCTCCGAGAAGATATGGCGGGCCGTGCAGCGGGTTGCGGAGCAAAAGCCCGTGATCGCTTCGTTCGGCTCCGCGGCCGCGTCGGGCGGTTACTACGCGTCCGTGGCGGCCCATGAAATCTGGGCCCAGCCTTCGACCGTGACGGGCAGCATCGGCCTGTTTGCGGGCAAGGCCGACCTGACGGGGCTGCTGGGGAAGCTGGGCATTTCCGTAACGCTGTGGAAGGAAGGCGGGGAAAGGGCGGACATGGAATCATGGCTTCGTCCGTACACGGGGGATGAAATAAAATTCATCAAGAAGCAGGTCACTCACTTTTACAACCTGTTCCTCGACAGGGTAGCCGAGGGAAGGAAAATGAAAAAGGCCGATATCCACGCCGTTGCCCAGGGCAGAGTATGGTCGGGAAGGAAGGCAAAGGAATTGGGCCTGGTCGACAAAAACGGGGGTTTTCTCGACGCCGTGGACAGGGCAAGGAAGCTGGCCAAGCTTCCTTCGTGGGCGCCCGTGGTCAGCCTGACGAAGAAGAAGAAGAGCCTGCTCATGAGACTGCTGGGATCGTCGTTTTCGCTCGACACCAAGTCCGAGCAGCTCGTCGAGGCGATCGAAGAGGCGGCCGGGAAGACGGAAACGGCCAAGATCGTTTCACCGCTTATCATGACGCTGGACAACGAAAAACCGCTGGCCATGGCGGACTATGTAATACTGTGGGATTAAAATGAGGGGTCAAGGGGTCAAGGGGTCAAGGGGTAAATGGGCGGAGAAAAAAGTGAAACCGGGAGCTGCATTTTTTCCGCCTCGAACCCTCGTGCCAGAAGGAGGTGGAGGCTGGCGTGGACTTGCGAGCGAAGCGAAGCAAACACCCTCGAACCCTGGAACCCTCGAACCCTGCGCCGAACATCGTGAGGCGCGCTTATAACGGGGGTGAACATGGCGAAAATCCTTCTTGTAGAGGACGAGAAAAACCTGCGCAAGACCCTGTCTCTCATGCTGAGGGATGCGGGGTATGAAGTGAAAGAGGCCGCCGACGGGGCGTCGGCCCAGAAGGCGATCTCCGACAGCGACTTCGACATTGTCATCACCGATCTCGTCCTGGGCAGCGTGGACGGGTTCGAGGTCCTGCGGTATTCGAAGGAGAATTCCCCTCTCACGGAGATCATCGTGGTTACGGCCTTCGGCACGGTCGAGACCGCCGTGGAAGCGATCAAGGCCGGCGCCTATGATTACATTCGAAAGCCCATTTCAAGCGACGAGCTTCTCATCAAGATCAGCAAGGCGGTGGAGAGGCGATGGCTTTCCGGCGAAATTTCCCTCATGGCCGCGGAGTTCAGGGAGAAATACCACTTCGAGAACATCGTGGGCAGAAGCCAGAGCATGCGTGAGGTTATTTCACGCGTCATGAGGTTCGCCCCGACCGATTCCACCGTACTCATTACCGGAGAGAGCGGGACAGGAAAAGAGCTGGTGGCGCGGGCCATTCACGCCAACAGCCTGAGGCTCAAGCGGCCCTTCATACCGATCAACTGCGCCGCCATTCCCGCCGAGCTTCTCGAGAGCGAGCTGTTCGGGCATATCCGCGGGTCCTTTACAGGCGCCGTTGCAACGCGCAAGGGACTTTTCGAAGAGGCCAACGGCGGCACCTTCTTTTTCGACGAGATTGCCGAGACGTCCATGTCCTTCCAGGTAAAAATTCTCAGGGTCATCCAGGACCACGAGGTCAGGAAGGTGGGGGACAACAAGGCGGTCAAGGTGGACGCCAGGATTATCGCGGCGACGAACCAGGAGCTCGTCCGCGCCATTTTCGACAAGCGGTTCCGCCAGGACCTGTTTTACAGGCTGAACGTCGGCCGCATCCACATAGCGCCCCTCAGGGAACGAAAGGAAGACATCCCCGTCCTGGTCGAGCATTTCCTGACCAGGTTCCAGAAAAAGTTCAACAAGCCCTGCCATCTCGATAAGGGGGTTTTGAAGGAGCTTCTCTCCTACGATTACCCGGGGAACGTGAGGGAGCTCGAAAACCTCATGGAGCAGGCCGTTGTCCTTGCCGTGTCCGAGGTCATCAGGAGCGAGGACGTCCAGGTTCCCCGCAGCAGCGAGGACAAGAAGCAGCCCACGCTGAAGGAGAAGACTGGCGAGCTCGAAAGGGTCATGATCCAGTCGACCCTGGAAAAGACGACCAACCTGCAGGAAGCCGCGAAAATCCTGGGCCTCAGCTCAACGACCCTCTGGCGAAAAATAAAAAAGTACAGCATCAAGATGAAACGGGCCCTGGTGGTCGAGGAAAAGGAAAAAAAGTAGCCGCGGACCCCGCATCATGGGTAGGGGCGGCTTCAGCCGCCCATCCTCCCCTACCCGGGAATATGTTATTATTCGATTTCGACGATACGAATGCCGCTGCGGGCAAGGAGCGCTGCCGTAACGCCGCATCCGGGGCTGCGCTGCCACGCGATGTTCGTCCGGTTGCATCCGCAGGAGGGGCTGCCGGCTTTCAGGTAGGCAACCTCCACGCCCGCGAGCCGGGCGAGCCTGCCGGCCTCCATCGCTCCCCTGAGGAAGCTTTCGGTTACGTCCTGGCCCGCGTCGTTGACGAGCGCTGCCTTTCCATCGAGCACGTCCGCACCGTCCCCTCCCTGCAGAGTCGATGGCTTTCGCGGCGTGGCCATGCCGCCGAGCTGCTCCGGGCAGATGACGAGCCCGCCTTCCTTATTCCAGGTCTCGAGGATCCTGTCGTTTTCATTCGACGCTGCATCGTATCGGCAGCGCACGCCAAGAAGGCAGGCGGAAAAAAGGCATTTCATTTGTCCCTCTCCGCTTCCCATTCGGGCCAGACGAGCTCCAGCGGCCCGGCTCCGTCCGGATAGGTTTTGCCGTCAGGGGTTATGAAGACGACATCGGCCTTTATTTCCTTGAGCGGCCACCCCCCCGGCGACACGAAAACCTGCTCGTCGCGGATGATCTCGCCCTTTCGCCACGTCCCCGTTTTCCTGATGCCCGAGGTCGGCCTGAAGGTGCGGATGTGCGTGTTGCCCCCGCCGGAAAGCGTGCACTTGACAAAGAGGTCCGCAGGGAGCTTCGTCAGGGCTTTCCAGTAAAAGACGATCTGAACAACGATCCCCTTCTCGTACTCTCCCGACCATTTTTCCGTGTCGATCCTCAATCTGCCCTCGATCGCCTCCAGCTTGACGTGCCCTTTCCATTGCGCGTCCTGGAGGCGGACCTCCCCGGGAAGCTGCTCGAGAGAAACGGCCCGCACGCGCTCCCTGCCGCCGGGCCTTCCCTTCCAGAAGAGCTCGTAGGGAGGGTTGCTCTTCGGCTTGCCGTACCTGTAATCGCCGTTCAGCTTTTCATACTCCGCCTGCCACGGCTCGAACCACCTGTCAACGCCGAGCTTGACCCATTTTTTCTGGTCCACCTCTACAATGGCCGCGTCGGGCTTGGGGTGAATGAAATCGATCGAATAGACCCTCCTGCGGTCGGCGAGGTGGGCAAGGGCGCCGTAGGGAGCCAGCACGCTGAGCTCCTTTTCCTTTGCCAGGTCTCTGGCGTACCAGCAGAGCGTGCCGTTGTTTTTCCCAAGGGAGTACGCACCCTTTTCGTATTTCCGCGCGCCGGGAAGCGCGCCGCTGAGGTAGTGGGCCATGAGGCTCATAAAGAAAACGACCAGGGCTATGATTGCGAAAACCGCGCTTGCGGCCTTTTTGCTTACCTTGAATCTTCTCATCTCGACCCTTCTGATTTTTTCCATACCGCCGAGAGCGGCGAAGAAC
>JBDRLK010000102.1:0-2474 GCA_043813155.1 Pseudomonadota bacterium
TCTCGGAAAAGGAAAAGAAGCAGCTCGAGGAGAAAAGCAGTCCGGTCAGCTTCGCCGACCTTCTGCTTCACGCGTTCAGGGAATACGGGGTCATCCTGCTCGGAGGATTTACCGGGGAGAAGGGCAGCATCAAGCCGCTGATCAACCCCATGGGAGCGGACCATGAAAAGAAAGACGGGGGCGGCGGTTTTTCCACGGCCGTGCTGACCGGTCTCATCGGGATGACAAGGGAAGGCGCTTCCTGGACAGGGTGAAAACCTATATGCTTTCAGGCTCGCGGCCCGAGCCTTGCTCCGTGGGGGCGGGAGAAAGGGTCGGTTTCAAGCTCAGCGATTCGCTGACGCGCCTCCGGCACGTGCTGGTCATCGGGGAGAACGAGAACCTTCCCTCATTTGTCGAGGAAACCGCCAGGTTCGTGCCCCGCGTGGAGTTCACGATCGTAATACCGGGCAGGGAGCGCGGGGACAGGGTCAGGAAGGCGCTCGCGGAACAGTTCGACTGCACGCTCGTGCTGGACCGGACGGATAAGTCGCGCTGGGACTGCGGACGCCTCGAGGGCCGCTACAACCTGACGATCATCAGCTTTGACGACGATTTCCACTTGATTCTCAATGATGCCGACCTTTGGGAGAAGAGGGATTTCGACGTCGTTGTTTTCCTGTCCGACATGGGGGCCGCGGACCCGGACGCCCGGAGCCTGCTGTGGCTCTTCAAGCTCATGGACATGGTGGAAGGCGGGGGCATCCACGTGAGCCCGAATTTCCACGTCCGACCGAGGTGGCGGTTTCGGAAAAGGGAGAGCTGGTCGAAAAGCGGTTCAAGACGGCGCGCGGGCGCAGGGTCAGGGCCCTGTCAACGCAGAAAATCAGGACCTATTTCATGGCGCAGAGCTGCTTTGTCTCGTCCATCTGGGACGTGTACGACGAGCTTCTCAGGAGCAAAGGCATGGATTTCTGCCAGGTCGTGCTCAGGGACCCGAAAGGCAAGGCCACCTTTGCCGAGCTCCTCGAGGCCTTCGCAGCTCACGGCGTCATCCTGTTCGGGATCGAGCTCCTGGAGTATTCGGGAGATTCGCCCATCATCATCAATCCTCCCACGAAGAAGGGCGGGGAGAAAATCGACCTGGCGAACATCAAGCAGCTGTACGTGATCGGCGACACGGACACCATCATCGACAGGCACAGCTCCCGCGCATCAGTCTCCCCCTGGCGGCAGGTTTCCTCGCACCGCTCGTAGTGCGGGGCTTTAGCCCCGCTGCGGCGGCCCCAAAGGGCCGCACACCATTCATAGTAAGGACTAATCAGGGCTTCACGGATTTGCGGACGGCTGACAGGCTCTGGCGCGAGTTGGTTTCATGCTTGGCGACGCCGGAAGAGGAAGAGGGCTCTTCTTTCTTTGGATCTTCGTCCTTGTCAGCGGAATCGGGTTTTTCCCAGGAATCGTCCCTGTCCGAGGATTCGTTTTTCCTGGATGGAGTTTCGATCTTGCGTGACGTTTCGCTCCTGCGATAGGCCTCGATTCTCCTGGAACGCTCATCGGCCTTTTCTTCACCCTGATGGACTTCCCCTGATATGATGCCCCCGCGCCGAATCTCGATACTGCCGTAATTCACCTTTCCGTCGACGCGTCCGTCGGAAGTAATCAGGAGCGTTTCCTCGACCGAAAGCTTGCCTTCGAAGGTCCCTCCAATCTGCGCTTCCTTGACCTTGGCATCCCCCTTGAACCTGCCCTCCTTCTCGACGATGATCTTGGCGGTCGTGTCCACGGTCATTTCAGCGTTGCCGTTGATTTTCAATACCTCGCAGTTGCTCACCTGGCCGTTGACTGAAACGTTCTTTCCGATGACGAGCACGCTGGCGGATGAAGCCTCCACGGGCACGGCGGCCTTTTGCTGGGCTTTATCATCCACTGTTGGCGTCTCGAGCACGTTGGTCACCGGTTCCTGGTAGCCTTCTGGTTTTTCGGGTTTTTTATGCACGCCGGTTTCCTCCTGGATATCCAGTTCGTTCAGCTCCACGGGTATCAATTCCTCTTCCTCCTCCTCACCATCCCCCTTCCCCTTTTTACTGGTTTTCGTCTTCTCCTCGGGCGCAGCCATTGCCTCGTCGGACTGCGGCAGAAACTGCCTGTGCATCTCTGCGGGCAGGTACTTGATCATGATTTTGATCTCGGTCTCCTGCTTCGACGACAGCTCTGTTTTCCCTGTTTTCACGGCTTCGGCATGGATTTCTTTTGCAGCATAGGCCTTCTCGAGAACCAGCTGGACGATTTCATCATCATTGAGGTCGCGCCCGACCTTTTTTTCCGCGTTTTTTATGGCGGAGCGCAGCATGCTGATGATGAATTTCTGCTCCTCATCCCTTTTTTCCTTGATTTTCTGGTAATCGATGAATATCTGGTCCTTGAGGTCCATTTTATCCCTTTGCACTGAAGGTGAAAAAGAGAAACAAGAAAAAATTCTAATCAAGAATAGA
>JBDRLK010000103.1:0-11098 GCA_043813155.1 Pseudomonadota bacterium
TTTTTTCGCGAGCCCTAAGTACAGCGCCCCGCAAGTTTGGGACCAGCCTTGTAGCGAGGTCGTGCATGTGGAGCCGGATCGCGAGCACGCCCTCGGCGTGCCAGATACGGGCTGGCCAGGGGCCGGCAGCTGCACGCTGTATTAATGAGATGGGTTCTAGAATTCTATTCCACCCTTGATTACCAGGTCGGACAGGCCCATGAGCCACTCGACCCGGTCGAATTCTTTACTGCAGTGCTTGAAGTCTACGGGTTTAAGCTCCGGCAATTCCAAGCATTTCCTCTTATCCCTGTATCCATTGACAAAGATATGGGTACTGGAAACGAAGGATCCTTCGGGCTGAAAAAATCTGCTCAGCGCTACCGAATTCGTTCCCGCCGTGATCAGGTTTTTCCCCAGGAAGATACGCTCGGGCTCCAGTCCCATGAGGTAAAGTAAAGTCGGGGAAACATCGATCTGTCCCGCGGGGATGGAAAAGGTTTTTGCGGCGATCTTCTCCCCGCCGGCTCCCGGCGGAACATAGATGACCAGCGGCACCCTGAAATGCTCTACGGGGTTGGGCGGCAGGCCAACGAGCCCGGTCAGCTCCTCGCCGTAATACCCGTGCGGGGTCATGTGGTCGCCGAACAGAACGACAACCGAGTTTTCAAGGACCCCTTTCTCCTCAAGGCCGTCGAAAAACAGCTTCAGAGCGCTGTCGAGGTAACGCAGCGATTGCAGGTAGTCGATAAACTTCGGCTTTGCAAAATCCGGCGGTATGTCCAGCTCTTTCTTTTCCTCCGGGATGAAATAAGGAGGATGCGAGGTCAGCGTAATAATGAACGCATAGGCGGGCGCTTTGACTTTCGACTCCCACGTGTCGATGATCTGCCTGAAAAATGATTCGTCCGATATCCCCATGTTGAATATCTCGTCCCTGGAGAAATCGTCGTCATCGAAGAACCGCTCGATCCCATGCTTCCCGTACATCACATCGCGGGCCCAGAACGTCTCGGTATTGCCGTGAAAAACGTATCCATGGTACCCGCGCTCTTTCAGCATGTCCGGCAGCCCCTCGAGAGGGGCGCTGCTGTAGGTTGAGAAAATATGTTCCTCGGCGAGCGGGTAGAGGGAGAACTGGACCAGGAATTCGGCATCCGACGTGCTTCCCGGGCCTATTTGAGAGTAAAAATTCTCGAAATAGAGGCCTTCCCGCGCAAGCCTGCTCAGGGTCGGCATGACTTCCCGGCCGTTGACCTCGTAATGGACGGCAAACCCCTGGACCGACTCCAGGAGGATGAAGATGACGTTCCTTCCGCCGGCTGCGCCCCGGTAATCGTCACGCGCCTTCCTGAACCCGGCGAGCTGCTTTTCCTTCACGTCGCGCAGCTGCCCGACCTGCCGCTGCGTGAGCTCGATTTTCGTCCTGATCGACTTGTACCTCATGATGTCGAAGAGGTGATAGGCATAGGTCCCGAATCGCGTCACGCGCTCGATCTCGAGGCGGTATTTATCCGACGGCTTCATGAAGGCGTTGAATTCCAGGTGGAGCCACCCGAGGCACGCAAGCACGACGGGAACAAAGACCAGGGCCCTCAGTGTGTAAGACAGCTTCCGGAAATGCTCTTTCTTGAGCACCCTGACGCCGACCGCAATGATCACCAGGATGTCGACCACGTAGAGCAGGTAAGGAAGAAGGAAGAAAACCTTGACCGTGCTCGCCGCGCCGTGCAGCTCCTTTATATGCTGCCGCGATGCCCATGGAGCGATCCGGTTGAAATACTGGTGAAACAGCGAGTCGCCGATAAGACCCGAGGTCAAAACGAAATTAGCAATGGTGAGCCATATCAACGCGGTGACTTTTCCGCACCAGAAGCAGGGTGTTGTATAGAGAACGGTCAGGCAGATGGTATTGAAAGCCATCATGAAGGACAGCTCGTACCCGATGAAATGCGTCGCCACCATGGTTTTGACGGCAATCACGAGAACCGCGGCGATGTAAAACAAGGGGGCGGTGAGGGCTTGCGGGGTTTCGGGTCTGCTGCTCATTCGTCTCGCTTACCTGATTCCGGAACTCGGAACCCTGTCGGAGAAACCTTTGAAAGCGGAAAAAAATCAAATCACATCTCAGGTAATTATTCAAGCATGGCGAAAGATACCCGAGAAATCGAGGGGGTCTGGCCGCGGAGCTTCTACTTTCTGAACACAGGGAGGTTGACGACCTTGCCCTCCTCTCCCTCTTCCCCGGACGCGGCCTTTCTTGCCCGTGCGCCGGGCATGTCGGCTGCCGAGTGAAGCCTTGCCCCTTTCAGGATTGCCTCGGAAAGATCCTCGAATGAATAGCCGGCGCCGGCTGCAATCTTGGGAAGCAGTGATTTCTTCGTCATGCCCGGAAGGGAATTGAGCTCGAGAAGGTATTCGTTTTCGCCCTCCGTCACGATCAGGTCGACCCTCGTTGCGCCCGTACATCCGAGTATCCTGTTTGCGTGCTCCGCGAGCGTAAGGACGCACCTGTAGCGCGTGGGAGAAAGCCTGGCCGGAAAATGGTAGGATGTTTTCGCGCTGTTGTACTTCGCGTTGTAGTCGTAGAACTCTCCGTCCGGCACGATTTCTATGGCCCCCAGCACCCTGCCGTTGAGAAGGCCAACGGCAATCTCCTTGCCGTTGATATAGCGTTCGATAATGAGGTCGTCGTCCCACTTCATGGCCTTTTCAACCGCGTCGTGAAGCTCCGTAACCTTCCGCACAATGGTCACCCCCACGGACGATCCTTCGCGCCTGGGCTTGACGATAACGGGAAAACCGAACGACCCGTGCAGCTCTTCCAGGCGTGACAGGTCCTCCGCCTTGACCACGTAATAGGGAGGCGTGGGGATATTGTGAAGCCTGAAAAGCTCCTTGCTCTTGAGCTTGTCCATGGCAAGCGCGCTGGCCATGACGCCGGAGCCCGTGTACGGAATGCCGAGAAGCTCGAGCAGGCCCTGCACGCAGCCGTCCTCCCCGAACGTCCCGTGGAGAGCAATATAGGCCACATCGATGTTGGCTGTTGAAAGGGCCTCGATGATGTTTTCATCAACGATGATTCTTCTGACAGGATAGGAAAGCTTCTCGAGGGCTGAAGCGATGGCCTCGCCCGTTTTCATCGAGACTTCCCGTTCCGATGAAATTCCGCCCATAAGGACGCCGACTACCTTCTTTTTCATGCTATTTTCACCCTTCAACATTAAGTAATATCAAAACGCGTCTTTAAAATCAAATTTCAGGACTATTTTAAGGGTATTTCCTTTGTTTGACTTTTATTATAATTATTCCATAATATCAATAGAAGCTGTTTGTCCCTTTTAAAAAATGAAACCCCTACCAGAAATTAATATTTCAGTAAACACCTTTGCTCCAAAATATTTTCTCCCCTGGTTCCCCCTGTTTTTATTGATTTTCGCGGCATGTTCCGAATCCGCCAATCCCCCGGCCGGGGACGGTGCGGAAGGCGACGCGCTGCAGGACCCGTTCCCGGACGGCCTTGACGATACGGGCGACGTTGATGATGAAGAGGAGGCAGGCTGCATTCCGGCCGCGGAGGAGTGCAACGGCCTCGATGACGACTGCAATGGAACCATTGACGACGGCTTCGACCTCCTCGGCGATCCGGATAACTGCGGGGCCTGCGGGTGGATCTGCGAGATGGATCACGCCACGGCCAGGTGTGAGAACGGCGCCTGCCGGGTGGACCGCTGCGATGAAGGCTGGTTCGACCTCAATGGAGATCCAACAGACGGGTGCGAATACCCCTGCACCATCTTTTCCACCAATGAATCCGATGACGACGGGACTTGCAGCGACGGCATGGATAACGACTGCGACGGAAGGGTGGATGCGGAGGATTCGGACTGTTCCCCCTGCGTTCCGGAGTATTGTGACTCAATGGACAATGACTGCGACGAGCTCGTGGATGAGGATTTCGACCTGAGAACGGACCCGAACCACTGCGGCAATTGCTCTACCGTCTGTCCTGATTATCCCAGGGCAATCGGTGTCTGCGTCATGGGCAGCTGCGACATCATTTGCGAGCCGGGCTACGCGAACCTGGACGGGATCGTGATAAACGGCTGCGAGTCGATCTGCACGCCCGAGGCGGACCCGGACGAATCCGCCTGCGACGGCATCGACAATGACTGCGACGGCCTGGCGGACGAAATGTACTCACCCTATTCCTGCGGGGTCGGGGCCTGCCTGGAGCCGTCGGTCTGCTGGGACGGCACAGAGGACTGCGTGCCGTCCGATCCCGATCTTGACGAGGATACCGTGTGCAACGGGATCGACGACGACTGCGACGCCTTGTTCGACGAAGAATACGTTCCGACCGACGCATGCCTTGGACATTGCAAGACCACGGCCACCTGCGTGGGGGGAGAAGAGGTCTGCGGCGAGCCGCTCGAGGACGACGCCACCTGCGACGCTGTCGATGATGACTGCGACGGCGTCATCGACGACGATTACGAGTCCTATCCCTGCGGCTCCGGAGCGTGCACGCGCCGGTCCACCTGCATTGATGGCGCAGAAAACTGCGACGAGGGCCCTCCCACGGACGAGATCTGCAACGGGTCGGACGACGACTGCGATGGCGACATAGACAACGGTGACATCGAA
Organism: Pseudomonadota bacterium; assembly: GCA_043813155.1. Lineage (GTDB taxonomy): Bacteria > Myxococcota_A > Polyangia > DRWM01 > DRWM01 > JBDRLK01. The sequence continues at coordinate 4,627 of JBDRLK010000103.1, forward strand.
GACCTGTGCCCCGACCCGCCGCCGTACGTAACGCCGCTGTGCAACGAGGAAGGCCTGTGCGTGGTGGGTTCCTGCGATTCAGGCTGGCACGACATCGACGGCGTGTACGGCACGGGCTGCGAGTGCCGGGAAGAGACCACGGAACCGTCTTCCGGGGCATGCAGGACGGCCCACGACATCGGGAACATACCGGACGACGGAACCACCGTGCCGGTTGCCGGCAACCTCGTCCCCGAGGGCGATGCCGACTGGTACAGGTTCAACGCCGTTGACAGCGCCGACAACAGCTGCGACGCCTTTCACGTGGACATCAGGTTCACGTCGAACCCTGCAGGCGCGTTCATCTTCGACGTGTACAAGGATTCCTGCACGGGCGCCGCACTCTGTCTCAACCAGGGGGAAACATTCGACTGGTACACGGATTACAGGACGGGGAGCGGAGAGAGCGCAAAGGGCGAATGCCCCTGCACGACAGCCGCGGAAGAGGTGGAAAATAAAAATATCTGCGATGACGACACGGCGATCTACACCATCAGGGTGCACAGGGCGGCCGGAGCGGACGTTGCCTGCGACAACTACGTCATCGAGGTATCCAACGGCCGGTATTGAGAAGCGGCCCGCAGTCCGGGCCGCCTCATTGCAAAATGCAAATTGTAAAAAAAAACTCATGGGTAGGGGAGGCTTTAGCCTCCCATCGAATATGGAATGGGCCACTGAAGTCGCCCCTACCCGGGATTTCGATGCCTTTTGTTTTTTCACTTTCACCTGCGTGATGCATGCCGTCAAGAGACGACATTTTAAAACGCGCGGGGCCGAGCCGGGAAAAGAGGCACTGGGTCAGGCTGACGAAGACCTGCAACAATCACTGCGTTTTCTGTCTCGACAGCGAATGCCATGACGGGACGTCCCTGGAGCCGGAAGCAGTCCTGCAGGACGTCAGGAAGGGTCTTGCCCGGGGCGCCACGAGGCTCATTCTCAGCGGCGGTGAGCCTGCCATCCATCCCCGGTTCATCGACATTCTCAGGAAGTCTTCCGCGCTCGGGTACGGCTGGATCCAGGCAATCTCCAATGGAAGGCGATTCGCCTATCAGGAATTCGCGCGCCGGGCGGTTCAAAGCGGTCTTCGGGAAGTGACGATCTCGATGCACGGCCACGACGCCCGGTCCCATGACGCCCAGACCATGGTTCCCGGGTCCTTCGACCAGTCCGTCAGGGGCATTGCCAATCTGCAGCAGACCGGAAAGTGCCATGTCTCGGTCGACGTGGTCATGAGCAGAGTCAATGCCGTCCACCTGGCAAAGATCATTGAGAAATTCGCGGGGCTGGGAGTCCGCGAGTTCGACCTCCTGGCGGTCCAGCCCTTTGGAAGAGCGTGGAAAAATCCGCGGCTCATGCTGAAAGCCTCGGATGCGCGCCATATTCGCGGCGCAATCGAGCGCGCAAGGACACTTGGGTGCTGGGTCTGGACCAACAGGCTCCGGCCCCAATACCTGGAAGGCATGGAGGAGCTGATCCAGGACCCGCTCAAGCATCTCGATGACATCGGCGGGAGGAAAGAGCTCTTTGCGCGCAGCATGAGGGCCGGCAGCCCCCCGGACTGTCACGGCGACAGGTGCGGCGCGTGCGTGCTTGAAGATTTCTGCACGGCTTTCTTCGACGTATTGCGCCTGCTCGGCCTTTTCAAGTCAGGCGGAAAACGGAAAGCCGGCATGGCTGACGTTCCGCTCAGGGTTCACGCTCCCATTGCCGGGGCAGAGCGTGATGTGCTGCAGCGCCTGGTGAAAAAATATTACGGCAAAGCCGGACCGGGCATCCTGCATCTTGTCTACCGCCGGGGAAACGGCCGGCGCACTGCATGGTCGCTGCCGGGCGGTCTGAAAAAGGCTCGGATAAACCTGCAGGTGCATGAGCCCGGTGTCCGTGATTTCCCGTTCAGGCCCGAGGCGGTCGCCGCCGCGGCTGCTGAGCCGGAATGCATGGACGTGCTGGGCCTGCTTGGAGACAGATGCGAAAAGTCGGTCATCGCAAGAGGACACCTCGAGGCCTCATCCATGCCCGGCGGTGTTTCCTCCATCGTCTACATTCCCTTTGAAGACATCACAGTGGAATTCGAAAAAGGCCCTGACCTGAAAGAGGTCTCCATCCGCATGCCGCGCATGACCATGATCAACGTGCCTCAATGCATCAGCGCCACGGGCGCGTCATGGCCGGCCTGGCCGTATATCTGCGCGGACTGGTTCGACGACGACCTCCTGCCCGATCCCCTGAAATTCGCCCGCACGTTTATTGCGGAGCTGAACCGCACGAAGAGAACGAAATGCGCGTCCTGCCGCGTCAATGACTCCTGCAGGGGCATTCACATCAACTACGTGCGCAGATTCGGATACGGCGTGCTCAAACCGCTGAAAGATGCAGGGTTCAAGGATTCCAGGATTCAAGGAGTCAAGTGACCCCGGCAGGGATGTTTCCTTGAACCCTCGAACCCCTGATCCCTTGAACCCTTTTTCGCAAGTATTCAGCCAAGGATTGTATTCTTGTGATATTATGCTATATACTTGAGTATCAGGATCAGCATGCTGAAAACAACTCTGACCCGTAGTACTGCCCGATTCTTCGTGACCGCCGGGCCGGTGCTCGCTCTTGCGCTGGCATCCTGCGCGGAAAGCGGGGAAGGACCGAACGGCGACGCATCCGCCGACACCATGATCGATCAGGATTTCATGGCCGGCGACCTGGACGTCATTTCGGACATTCCCGTCGAGCTTGCCCCGGAATGCGGGTCTGAAGGGGTTTGCCCCACCGGGCAGACCTGCTGCCCCGACAACCGCTGCTACAACCTGACCAACGACACCGCCAATTGCGGGGAATGCGGAAAATCCTGCTACCCCAAAGGGAATATCTGCATTGCCGGGAACTGCTCCTGCAACGGCGCCGCCCCATGCTCGACCGAAGGCTGGATCTGCTGCGCCACGGGCGGATGCCTGGACCCGAACTTCGACACCGACAACTGCGGCGAATGCGGCCACACGTGCCCCGAGGACCAGCCATGCGTCGGGGGAAGCTGCGGCGGCTCATGCGAATCCACGGGCTGCCCCGAAGTGGACCACGGGACCTCGGATTGCGTTGACGGGGTCTGCGTCATCATCGAGTGCGAGGAGGGCTGGTCGGATGGCGACGGCATCTTCGAGAACGGGTGCGAGTGCTCGGCAACCGCCGTGGACAACGGCGGAGCGAGCTGCACCGACGCCTATGATCTCGGCGAGCTGCATGACACGGAGCCTGGAAGCAGCGTGGTCGTCGAGGGTTTCTGCTCGACGCTCGAGCCTGAAGACTGGTACCGCTTCAATGCCGTGGACGATCCCGACACGGCCTGCGACAACTTCCATATCGATATCCGGTTTCTTTCCAATCCCCGCAGGGCCTATTGCTTCGACGTGATCCAGGCAAGCTGCACAAGCGGCACCTACGTGTGCGAAAACGATATAGAATATGAAATGTCCGTCGACACGAGGCAGAGGGAAGGCGCTGAATACTGGGGAGAGTGCCCCTGCAAGGCCGTTCCGGACTCGACAAGCAATCTTTGCATGGACAACAGCTCACCTTTCTTTATCGTCGTCAAGCTCGCCGAGGGGGCCGATGAGCCCGGCTGCGAGCCGTATAAGATCGAAGTCTCGAACGGGAAGTATGATTTTACTCCGTAAAATCATACGCTGCTGGCCCCACCACACAACCTCCTCCTGCATTTAGCCCCGCCGCCGCAGCGACCACCTCCGTTGGCTATTGGCTCTTCCGCCACCACCACGAATATTGCCGGAGGGGGGTGGTGAAAGCCAATGAATAGGATTTTATCCGCAGTGACAATGAGCAAGGCAGGATCGAGGGGCTGAAAATCATTGCGGATAGAATCTGTTGGACTAAGCCGCTTTGCGGTGGCGATCATCCACTATGTGTTTTTAATGACGAGGAATCAGGACAAGAAGGAATGGATGGTGAAGGGAGGAAGCAATCCAGAGTGGGATCGTGGAAGGAAGACGGTCGGCAAAGAGAAAAAGGGTATTGAAGACGAAAGAGAGGGGATAAATCGAGAATGAAGGCAGACCGGTAGCAGGGCTCCAAGAGGAGTAAAAAGTAAAACTCGACTGCATGCGCAAAAGACAATGTGATCATGACGAATCCAGTATGGGCGGTTGAGAGTAATGATCTTCGTAGTGGCCGGCAGTGAAGCAAGGCGTCTTGAAAACAGTGAGCATGGGTCCGCCGCAAAGCGGACAGCACGAGATGTCCTTGCCGGTCAGCTCGAGCATGAGCTCCTGCGTTGTTTTCTGGGGAGGCTTGATTCGCAGGGGACAGAGGTTGAGCAGCCGGCGGCACAGGGTAAGATTCCGCTCCTTGTACCGGTTGGCAAAAAGGCCGAAGTGGCGTATGCGCATCAGGCCTTTCGGAAGCACGTGAAGAAGAAACCGGCGGATGACTTCCCCGGCATCGAGCGTCATCACGCCCGCCCTGTCGTTGTTTTTTCTGTCCCTGTAATGAAAGGTGACCTTCCCGTCCCTGACGTCCACAATACGATGGTTGGAGATGGCCACCCGATGGGTGTAGCGGCCCAGGTAGTCGAGGACCTTTTCCGGGCCGGCAAAGGGCGGCTTGCAGTAGACCACCCATTCTTTTCCCCAGAGCCTGGCTGTCAGGCCATCGAATCCCTCGGGCGTGGCATACTCGGCCGTTTGTCCCGGGAAAACCATCTCTGCCTTTTCAAACGCCAGGTCCAGGGCCTCGATAAACTTGGCGCGAAATACCAGGGAAAGCGCCTCGACCGGGAAAAGATAGGTTTCATCTGAAGGCAGCCAGGACTCTGCATCAGCCGCGAGCATACCGCCGGGGACAACGCAGTGCAGGTGCACGTGGTGGCCAAGCGTTTGGTCCCAGGTGTGCAGGAGGGCAAGAAAGCCCAGGCTTCCACCCCGCCTCAAGGCAAAATCCTTGAGGGTTTGCGAGGCGGCCTGGAACAGGATGGAGCAGACGAGCTTCTTGTTGCACAGGGCCACGGGGTTGAGCTCGTGGGGCAGGGTAAAGACCACGTGAAAGTAGGGCACGGGAAGAAGCTCGCTCTTTCGGGCTTCCAGCCACCTGGCCTTGGGAAGGCTCTGGCATTTTGGACAATGGCGGTTGAGGCATGAGTTGTACGCTATTTGTTTATGGCCGCATTGCGTGCACTTGTCCACGTGGAAGCCGAAAAACGAGCTGCGGCAGTCCATGATATCATCCATGACTTTCAAATGCCCGGGCGGCACGCGGTGGTCCCGGACGTAGTCCCGAGCGTGGGCGCGCAAAATATCGGCCAGCTCCCAGCGCGGTTTGTCTTTTCGATCCTTTGTTGCCGCCCGCGGGGGGCAGCAGGCAGCCATCGGCCTACTGCGCCATGCGTTTGCCCGCAAAATTCAGCAGGTCCAGCGGGCTGCGCGTCTTTCCCAGCGTCTTGGCGGTCAGCTGCATGTAGCGCGACGTGGTGCGGATCGATCGGTGGCCCATCAGCAGCTGGATCGTGCGAAGGTCCTCCCCGGCTTCCAGCAGATGGGTGGCAAAGCAGTGGCGCAGCGTATGGATGCTGCCCTGCTTTTTGATTCCGGCCTGCGCTTTGGCATCCGCGTAGACTTTCCGGATCGTGTTGGCATCCATGGACTTGTCCGAATATTTCCCCGGGAAAAGCCACGGCCGCGGCTTGTACATGACCCAGTAGGCTCGAAGCTCGCTAAGAAGGTGATGGGACAGAAGGCTGTAGCGGTCCTTGAATCCCTTGGCCTGCCTGACCCGGATCATCATCCTGGAGCTGTCGATGTCATCGGGCTGAAGATGCACAAGCTCGTTGACCCTCAGGCCCGCGCCGTACGCGGTCATGAGCATCACGCGGTGTTTTTGGTTTTGCGTCGCCTGCAGGAGCTTCTCGACCTCCTGTTGGCTGAAAACCTCGGGCAGCTTCTGGGGGATCTTCCGCCGGGGAATCCACAGCTCCACGCCCTTGCGCTCCAAAACCTCCCCGTAGAAAAACCGAAGGGACGAGATGACGATATTGCAGGTGCTCCAGGCCAGCTTGCGCTCCTCGTACAAATGCAGAAGATACGCCTGAACCTGCACCTGGCTGATCCCGTCGGGCGAGGCGTTGTAATACCGGGCCAGCGCCGCCACGGACTCAACGTAGGTCCCCTTGGTCCTTTCCGATACCCGCGCAAGACCATTGCCTTTCTCATCTTTTCTCGTAGAATACTCATGACTGTCTCCTTTCCTTTAAGCGTAAATTGAGGATTGAGCACATACGGACATCTGCCAAATGTCCGTAAAGGGGGACAGTCTACCCTGAATAAGATCGCTTGTCTTTCCCTTAATTGTTTGGTGGGTCGGTAACCCGGCGGGATATCCGTGCGCGTGGATCGATCGTCAGACCACCGCGAAGCGGTTTAGTTCAACAGGAGGCGGC
>JBDRLK010000104.1:0-4214 GCA_043813155.1 Pseudomonadota bacterium
CTCGACCACGGCCATTCTCATGCCCGCCGGCTGTTTCCTCCAGATCATAACACCGCGAATATATTGCAACCGCATCTGCAATTAACTATCATGATTGAAAAGAGTGAATAATGAAAAACAAAACCTGTTTTGCTGCTCTTGTACTCCCGGGTGCCCTGTTGTTGATGTTGGCCCTTGCAGCGGTGGGGTGTGACGGCGAGTCCGATGATGGTGACGGCACGACGGATGTATTGGATATTTTGCATGAGGACACAATGGACATGGACTCCTCGGATCCTATTGCGGATGTTATGGATGTTGTCGACTTCGTTGATGATGATCTGCAGGACGCTGCGGACGTTCCATTGGAAGATTCACCTCCGCCGACTTGCGATGATGTATTCGACCCTCTCAATCCGGACATGAAGGTAATTTTCCTCGACATCTTTGCCCCCGCGAACCTGGACAATGTTATTCTCGAAAACCTCATTCAAACCAGCATCGACAGCGGCAACTTCATCTGGCCTTTCCAGTTCAACGGTGTTGACGACGGCACGACCGACAATGACGGAACAATGAGCCTGCTCACAGGCGCCGGGCAGGAGGTCGAAGGGTTCGAGGGCTGCTTTGCTTTCATGGACGAGCCGGAATGGGCCCCTGCAGGCGCAAACATGAACATTACGGGAAATGACATGTCATGGCCGGACGGAGAGCCGGAATTCGACATCACCGTACCCATATTCGAGGCGGACGGTGAAACCGTATTCATCGAGTTTCCCATCAGCCACCTCATGGTTGAATCGGGGACCTTCAGCGAGGACAGGACCGCCATGGGCTCCCTCACGGATTGCACCACGTCGGGAGGACGGATAGCGGGCGCCATTACCGTGGACGATGCCAAGGGCGTTGTGATCGAAGCTATGGGCCTTACGCTTTGCGGGCTCCTTTCCGGCGACAAGGGAACCAATCTATCAGACCCTTCCGATGACTGTCTGCTTCCCGAGGAAACATGGCCCGAGCGGCCCGACATCGAGGTTGAGGGCAGGTCTGCCTACACCTTGAATGCATGCTTTTCCGCCGAGCAGGTCATTATCATTGAAGATTGATCGGCTGCCTTTTCGGTTTGCTTTCAGGCGGTTTTGGGAAAACGCAGCGCCAGCCCGGTCCAGATCGCGCCCAGCAGGTCGAAAGCCCCGAAGAGAATAAGCATGGGACTGACGAAATCCAGCAGCACAAAGATGGTGAAAAATACAATGACCGGCGCGCGCCCGTAGACCGTCCACCTGAAAAAATCGGTTAAATCCCTGCTTGCGGCCATGGAGTAGTAATACCCCAGGATCGTCACCACCACCCCCGCAAAGCGAAGCCAGACTTCATTCGTGGCCGGAATGCCGAACAGTGACAGAAGAACATTGGGCACGACAATCAGGGTAATGCCCAGCACGACCAGGTAAAGGCCAAACACGAGAATGCTCAATGCGGCGCGGCTCATTTTCACCTCCGGTTTCAAATTTTTATGATGCTGCAGAGTCTTATAATGTACCAGCAAGCTTGATATAAAGGAACACTTGATGATCAGGAAGCATTCAGGCCTGTGGATTATCGTTGTGGCCGCCTTTCTTGGCAGTCACGCCGGCTGCAAGAGCGGAAACAACGGCATGACAAAGGCGCAGGCGCCTGCCATGCCTGCGGTTGACGCCGCAAGCCTCGATATTGCAGCCGGGCCGCCGGCCCCCGACGCTCCGCCGGACGTGGACGAGCCGGCGGCTGATCTCGTAAAAGTGGAAACGCCCAACCCCATGGTGGAGGGCGTTTTCATGCAGGGGCCAAAGCCGACGATGAATGAGCTGTGTGGCGGCTGCAAGGAGGACAAAGAGCTTACCCCCCTTCCCGAAGGGCCCTATAAGAGCGTGAAGCTCGTATACAACGAGTGGGACAGCCCTTCCCCGGGCCCCATGCTAAACGACACTTATGCCCTGGCCGTGCAGACTTCCGAAGGCTGGTTCGTCAAAACCCACCTGGGCACCGCGGGAATCCTTTGCGGCGGCAAGTCGCTCTTTCACGTGGGGTTCACCTTCGAATCCTGGGAGATCCGCGACATCATCCCCGGGGGCGCGCCCGAGCTGCTCGTGGAGTGGAAAGGCTCGGCCAACGGCATCCGCGACGAGTTTCTTCTCATCTGCGGAATCGGCCCCTCGAAAAAGCCGAGCTGCATCGGGCCTTACATGCCCAAGCGAAATCACCCGGACGGTTACAGCAAGTCATGGGAAAGCAAGGTGGTGTTCCTGCCCGGCGGCCGGCTCGAGCTGCACGGCGACACCTGGGTGCAGGGCCCCTTCACCCTGACCTTTCCGTGAGCCGGCTTCTCCCCTCCATGCTGCCTGCTCAGGGACAGTTAATGCACTCGTCGCCGCAGCAGTAGCGGCCTTCGGTGGTGTTGACCAGGCAGGTAAGGTTCGCGGAGCGCGGGCACTCCCATCCACCGGACACCTCGTGGCAGCCCTGGGCCTTCTTGCACTCCGAGCAGGTGAATGGCTCTCCATTGATGAGAGGCTCGCCGCCTTCGCACGACAGGTCGATGCCCACGTCGCAGGCAGAGATCGCTGAAAAAGCAAAACAGAGGACTATTGCAATCAAGATCTCTTTCATTGTTGACCTCGAAAATTATTTAGTTAACACCATTATTCATATCCAACATTTTGTAGCTGCACGCCCTTGGCGTGCCCCATAGGCGCGCCGAGGGCGCGCAGCTACACGGGGTGTTGAAGCGATTGTTTCTACTCGTCAAACAATCTGAAATTATCGAAAAAGGCCTCTGCATTGCCCGAGCCTTCGCTTATCGCGGCCAGGGAAATGCCTCCTTCCGAAAGCGCGCCGTCGCTGTGGGAGGCCAGGTGCTGATCGTTGACGCAGAGCTCGAAGTCGGCGCCGATGACCGTGACATCAATGTTATTCGTGTGTCCGCTGCCCAGGATCGCCGGTGAGTCGGTCCAGTTAATGAGGGTCGCCCAATCAGGGGCGTGGCGCATGAGCCTGTAGCGTCCCTGGTTCTCGATCTCGAAGATGTAGTAATTGTCACCACTGTCGTTCGAGACCAGGCGGAAGACCACGCCGCAGCCGTGATGCGGGTCGTCGCTTGCCATGAGGCAATCCACCTCGACCGTGAAATCCGCGGGGGGGTCGGCGGCCGGCGCGTTGGACCAGCAGATCCAGAATTCGGTCAGCACTTTAATGCCGTACACCGGGCCGTCGTAGAAATACTCGCAGTCCGGGTTTGTCGTCACCCACCAGGCTCCCTCGGTTGTAAAGTCATCCTCGAAATCGAGGGCGCAGTTACATGCTCCGAGCCCACAGCTGCAATTGCCCCCGTCCCAGCCGTCCATTCGGCATGCGGCATCGCACGTTGAATCCAGGCAGCAATCGGGACCGGTCATGCAGTCCAGGTCAGCGCAGTCCAAGCTCCCGTCGCAGTCATTGTCGACCCCGTCGTCGCAATTCATTTCCGTCCCACCTTCGGGAATGCATTCTTCTGCGTCATCGTCTGCCGTGTCTTCTGCTGTATCCGGGGGAACATCGGTCATTAGTTCCGGAGGCACGTCGATCATATCGGCAGCATCATCGGCAGGCTCGGCGTCAGGGCCCAGGGGAAGGTCCGGGTCCTGCTTCTCTGGAAGGACATCGATGTCCTGATCGAAGAGAATGTCCGGGTTGACTGCATCGGAGTCGGCCAGCCAGTCCACAGCCGCATCCTCCTCATTGCCGTCGGAGAAAATCACCGGGTCTGCATCAAACCATGCGCACGAGGCCGCAACAATGGAAACACCGAGGATTACCAGCAGGCCGCGCATAACCTTTCATTGTTTTACAAGCAGCGAATTATGTCAATAGAGGCATACTTCCCACACTCCCGGACTCCCGGGAGGCTGAAGCCTCCCCTACCCGGTTCTTCGGCATGGCCGCCTCGAGGCCGCGCGACAGCGCGGCCAGCGCACCCAGGAGATTGATCTTTTTAAAAACGCGATAGCGCAAAAAAACCATCATGAACCCCATCGTAAAGCTCCAGAAAGATATCAGCTTCATGATCGCCTTGTCGAACCGGGAAGATTCGTTATCTCGATGGGATCCCCCTTGAAAACCTGCTCGGTCATTGTTTCCTCCATGCTTCCTATATCGGAAAGATGCTGCCTGTAGAGAACAGGGCTGAAATCAAAGAGCGGAATAAACCTGGAAAGATG
>JBDRLK010000105.1:0-13048 GCA_043813155.1 Pseudomonadota bacterium
AACAAGGACGAGGAAGCGCCCATCTTTTCCGTGGCCGACTACGGGCTCGTCATGGATCTTTTCAAGGCCGTTCCCGAGCTGATCGAGCAGATCAAGAAGGTCAAGATGTGACTCGAAATCGCATTTCGGGGTAGGGGAGGCTTCAGCCTCCCGATCCTTTTCACGGGCGGCTGAAGCCGCCCCTACCCTTGGGTGGGCTGCCTCTCCCCGATGGCTTTCAGCAGGGCGTCGACGACCCTGGGGTCGAACTGCTTGCCCGCCTCTTCCCTGATAATTGCGACGGCCTCATCCTTGGTCCTGCGGTCCCTGTAGGGCCTGTCCGAGGTGAGCGCGTCAAAGGTGTCCGCCGCGGCCACGATCCTCGAGGCGATCGGGATTTCCTCTCCCTTCAGCTTCGACGGGTAGCCGGACCCGTCCCACCGCTCGTGGTGATGCTTGACCATGCCCGCCACCTTGCTGAGAAATTTCAGGGGAGTCAGTATGGCGTCCCCGAACACGGGATGGCCCTGGATGATCTTCCATTCGTCCGCGGTCAGCGCGTCCGGCTTGAGCAGGATCTCGTCCCTCACGCCGATCTTGCCGATATCATGCAGGAGCGCCACGGAATAGATCTCCTTCCTCTCCTCCTCGGGAATCTCCATCTTCTTGGCAATCTCGAGCGACAGGCCGGCCACCCGCTCCGAGTGCCCCTGCGTATAGGCGTCCCTTGCCTCGAGCGCCGTGGCAAGGGATTTGAGGGTTTCGTAATAGGTCTTCTGGGTCTCCTCGAACAGCCTCGCGTTTTCGATGGCAACCGCCGCCTGCATGGCCAGCGTCTCCAGCAGCCTGCGCTCCTCGGTCTCCATTTCCCTTCCCGAGGCAAGCTCGAACATGCCGATGGTCTTTTCGCCTATCTTCAGGGGAACGTCGAACTTCGACTGCCGCCCCGCCGCATTCTCGTCGCCCACCCTGACCCGGACTTTCATCTCGCTCGTCTCCCTGTCCACGAGGCGTATGGTCGTGGCCGACGCCTCGACCAGGTCCGAGACCATGGCAACGATGCGCATGAGCGTTGTGTCGAGATCGAGGCTCGAGGTAATGGTCATGCCCGCCTTGTGCAGGGTGGTGAGCTGCTTGACCTGCTTCTGGAGCGCCTCGTTCGTGGCCGCAATCTGCTTTACGTAGGCGTCGAGCTCCCTGTTGAGCTTTTCCATCTCCCTGAGGTTCAGGACGAGCTTGCGGTTGGCCCGCTCCAGCTCCCCGAAAAGCTTTGCATTGTGAATGGCGATGGCCGCGTTGGACGCGAAGATGGACAGGAGCTCCAGGTCGGCCTCCGTGAAACCGCCCACTTCCTTCGACTCGGCGTCGAGAACTCCCACCACTTCCCCCTTGATGGTAAGGGGAGCGCAGATCTCGCATTTGCCGCCCGTCACGCCCTCGATGTACCTGCGGTCCTTCTCCACGTCGGTGACGAGGATCGGCAGGCCGGTCTGGGCGGCCTCCCCGGTTACGCCTTCCCCGATCTTGATGCGCATGCCGTTCACCTCGCCGTAACCCATGGATGCCTTGATGCGCAGCGTGTCGCCTTCTTCGTCGTCGATCAGAAGGAGCGCGCAGCGCGAGAAATTCAGCGCCTCCTTGGCATACCCGAGAATCTTGTCCACGATAATCTCCGGGTCATGCTCGATGGACAGCACCTGGCCTATCATGTTTACGATGGCCAGCCTCTCGGCCTTTGCCTCGATCTCCTGCACGAACTGTGCGCTGCGGATTGCGCTGGCCGCCTGCGTCGTAAACATGTTGAACAGGTGGAGGTCGAGCTCGTTGAACGCGTCGCTGCGCGCGTTCTCCATGTCGAGCACGCCGATGGTCTGGCCGTTCACGAGGAGAGGGGCCGCAAGCTCGGAAGCCGCGCCCTTCACGCCGACGACATAGCGGCTCTCCGACCTGACGTCCGTTACGAGGACGGGCTCCTGCCTCTCCAGGGCCTGTCCTGTAATGCCCACCCCCTTTCGGCCCTTGAAGGTCCTGACCGTATCGGGGTCATAGCCCCTGGCGGCCCTGATGGTGAGCGTTTTCCCGTCCTTCCCGTACAGGAGGATGGCGCTGCTCTCGAAATTGAAATTTTCCTTGAGCTGATCCAGGATGACGTCGTAGAGCTTGTCCGGATCGAGGACCTTGCTTATGGACAGTCCCGAGGCATTGAGCTTTTCAAGTTTTTGGATTAAATCACTCATTTCCATTTGAACAAAGAACTATAGTGTAAGCCTGCATACCGGTCAATGGCCCTTTCAATACAGGGGTCGGACGCCCAAGCTTTGCGTTCTCCTGAATGCAAAATGCGAGGTCCGACCCCTTCACTTTTTATCAAACATGTGTTGAAATTAATTCAAAACATTTCTAACATGGAGCTTGAAATTAAAAAGGAGTTTGCGGATGAGAATTTCACCTGCTTTCAGATTTTCACCGGTCGGTCTTTCTTTTCTGGCTTTCATTGCTTTCCTGGGGGGCCAGTCCTGCGGCCCGAAAAAGCTTCCCCCCTCCCAGGCCGCGAAATCGCTCCACCCCGACGGGCCCATTGTTGAGATCACGAATCCCGAGGGGAACAAGCTGGAGCCCACCAACCGCTACCAGGGCACGTGGAACGAGTCCAAGTGGTACACCTTCAAGTTCGATCTCGCCAAGCTGACCGGCCTGCAGCTCCTGGCCACGAGCGAGCACCCGGAACACGGAAAAGTCGACCTGAAGATAAGCGAGATGGGCGTCGAGTTCCACACTTCCATGACCTCCGACAGCCCGTCGGGCCCGCAGCTTCTCAGGCTTCCCGCCGGCGAATACAAGGTCACCATCGTCGTGTCCATGGACATCGACCCGGCCAAGGTGGGCAAGTGGACGCTTTCGCTCAGGTACCTGAAGGGCAAGGCCGCGCTCAACGCCAAAGTCCCGAGCTCCATGCTCAGGAAATTCCAGGAGTCGTTCCCCGGCGGTGTTCACAGGGTCGCCTTTCCGCCGGCGAACAAGGTCGACTTCGATTTCATCATGGAAGCCTGGCTCTGGGAAGGCATGGCCGACAACGTCGTCTACATCAGGGAAACAACGCCGCTCTTTCCCCACGACGCGCCCATGGAGGATGTTGTGGAGGGCAAGGGCGCCCTCATGCAGCTGCCCACGGGCGAGCCCGTGCTCGTGCACGACATTATCGACATGTACGCGGCCAGGGTCTACACCGTGGACGGCATGGACGGCATCATCTCCGCCACGGCGGTCGAAAAGGACCCCCCCGCGCAGATCAACGTCCCCGAGACCATGCGCCTGGCGGGCGGCAATCTGCGGAGGGTCGCCCCCTATGAAAGCGAGGCCCACAGGAACGCCGGCATACTGGCGCTGCTCCATCACCCGTCGTTTGCCAAGCACGTGAAGAAAGCGGCAAAATGCATCAAGAAAGTGGAATCCGAGTCCTTTGCCGAGTTTTACAAGGTGTTCAAGAAATACTCGACCCTGCCCGTGTGGACCGAGAACATTGAAAAGGAATCCTTCCCGGTCGAGGACGCCTGGAATGCCCATGTCCAGGACAGGGAAGCGTGCCTGGCGACCCTGTGGGAAAAGGTCGACTCCGTGGTCGAAGGCCCGGAGGGCTCGGGCAAGCTGCTGGGCGTCAAGGAAAAAACCGAAACCTGCTTCATCGTCCTCAACATGATCAGGAAAAAGTTCGGCAAGGGTGACGTGGCCATCCCGGTGGAGCTTCCGGCCATCCTTCCCCAGCCTCCCCCGCCTCCGCCTCCGCCGCCGCCTCCGCCCGAGCCCGAGCCGCAGCCCGTTGCTCCGGTCCAGCCGGTCCAGCCTCAGCCGACGGGCGGGGACGAGGTGATCGGTCCCGGCGGTACAGGCACACAGCCGCAGCCCCAGCCCCAGCCCGATCCCTGGGGCCAGCCCGTGCAGCCTCAACCCCAGCCCAAGCCCAAAACCGATCATCCCCTCATCCCGCAGCCGTCGGGCGAGGACGAGGTCATCGGGCCGTCGGGATAGGGATCGGGGATCGGCGTCAAAATGTTAACGAACTGAAATTTCAATTTGAATTTGAGCCGATATACGGTATACCTAATACCGTGTCTGACAATACGACTCATGTACAACTTTTCGAACATTATGCATTAAATTGCAAGGAGCGGGCCATGACTACAAGCTTTTGGAAAAGAGGTGTTTCCCTGTTGCCGTTGGCGGCCCTCGCCGCCTTCCTGCTTGCCGGATGCTCGAAAAAAGGAATCGACGGCGTGGAGGGCGATTGCGGGGACGGAATATGCGGGTTTGACGAGTCATGCTCGATCTGCCCCGAGGACTGCCCCTGCGACGTGTGCGGCGACGGCGTGTGCAACCCCACGGAAACCTGCGTCACCTGCAGGACGGACTGCGGCGCCTGCCCCGGCTGCGGCGACGGCGATTGCGAGGGGGATGAGACGTGCGTGAGCTGCCCGGAAGACTGCGGCGACTGCCCGGATGAGTGCGGCGACGGGGTCTGCGGCCGGACCGAGGACTGCGGTGAATGCCCGCGCGACTGCGGCGAGTGCCCGGGCTGGTGCGGGGACGGCGCGTGCGAGGGCAGCGAGGACTGCGCAACCTGCCGCGCCGACTGCGGCGCCTGCCCCGGCTGCGGGGACGGCGATTGCGAGGGGGATGAAACGTGCATTACCTGCCCCGAGGACTGCGGCTCCTGCCCCGACGAGTGCGGCGACGGCATCTGCGGCCTGACGGAAGACTGCAGGACCTGCACGGACGACTGCGGGGTGTGCCCCCACTGGTGCGGCGACCACATCTGCGGCCCTGACGAGGACTGCGCAACCTGCCGCGCCGACTGCGGCCCCTGCCCGGGGTGCGGCAACGGCGATTGCGACGGGGATGAAACGTGCATTACCTGCCCCGAGGACTGCGGCTCCTGCCCCGACGACTGCGGCGACGGCATCTGCGGCATGACCGAGGACTGCACCGCCTGTCCCGAGGACTGCGGCTCCTGCCCCTGCACCTGCGGCGACGGCGTGTGCGACAGCTGCGGCGACGGCGAGACCTGCTGGACCTGCCCGCGGGACTGCGGCGAGTGCCCGTCGTACTGCGGGGACGGCAACTGCGACCCGGACGAGAGCTGCTCCACCTGCCCTGACGACTGCGGCGTGTGCCCGGGCTGCGGCGACGGCGTGTGCGGGCCGGGCGAGAATTGCCGCTCCTGCCCGGACGACTGCGGCCCCTGCCCCGACGAGTGCGGCAACGGGGTATGCGACCCCACGGAAAGCTGCGAGACCTGCCCGCGCGACTGCGGGCCCTGCCCTTCGGTCTGCGGCGACGGCGTGTGCGACGCGGACGAGGACTGCCGCACCTGCCGGCGCGACTGCGGCCCCTGCCCGGGCTGCGGCGACGGAAGGTGCAGCGGCGGTGAAACCTGCATCACCTGTCCCGATGACTGCGGCCTGTGCCCGGACATCTGCGGGGACGCGGTCTGCGGCATGACCGAGGACTGCGAAAACTGCCCGAGAGACTGCGGCGTATGCCCCGGCTTCTGCGGCGACGGCATGTGCGGCGCGGACGAGTCTTGCATGAGCTGCGCCCTGGACTGCGGGCCCTGCCCGGGCTGCGGCGACGGCGCGTGCAATAGCGGCGAGTCCTGCTCCACCTGCCCCGAGGACTGCGGCGTGTGCCCCGACGTGTGCGGCGACGGCGTGTGCGGCGTGACCGAGGACTGCTGGGACTGCCCGGCCGACTGCGGCTCCTGCCCCGACGAATGCGGCGACGGGACCTGCGGACTGACCGAGACCTGCGACGACTGCCCGCTCGACTGCGGCGTGTGCCCGGGCTGCGGCGACGGCCGGTGCGTGTCACCCGAAGACTGCGCGTCGTGCCCGGCCGACTGCGGGCCGTGCCCCCACGAGTGCCCCGACGGGGTCTGCGACACCACGGAGAGCTGCGTCACCTGCCCGGCCGACTGCGGGCCGTGCCCCCACGAGTGCGGGGACGACATCTGCGGCGTGACCGAGACCTGCCGCACCTGCCCCGAGGACTGCGGCGCGTGCCCCGACGTGTGCAGGGACGGGGTCTGCGGACCGACCGAGACCTGCGTGTCCTGTTCCGAGGACTGCGGCGTGTGCCCGGGCTGCGGCAACGGCTCCTGCAGCTCCTCGGAGACCTGCTCGTCCTGCCCCGAGGACTGCGGCGAATGCCCGGACGTGTGCGGCGACGGGACCTGCGGGCCTTCCGAGATGTGCTGGGACTGCCCCCTCGACTGCGGCAACTGCGGCGGCGTGTGCGGCGACGGCGTGTGCGACTCCACGGAAAGCTGCGCAACCTGCCGCTGGGACTGCGGCGTGTGCCCGGGCGAGTGCGGCGACGGCCGCTGCAACTACGGGGAGAGCTGCTCCATCTGCCCGGCCGACTGCGGGCCGTGCATCGACGTGTGCGGCGACAGCGTGTGCGGCGTTTCCGAGAGCTGCAAGGACTGCCCGCGCGACTGCGGCTCGTGCCCGACCGTGTGCGGCGACTGGGTGTGCGACCCCGGCGAAACCTGCGCCACCTGCTGGCTCGACTGCGACGTGTGCCCCAACTGCGGCAACTCAAGATGCGAGGGGCCGGGAGAGACCTGCCAGACCTGCCCGTGGGACTGCGGCATGTGCCCGCCCGTGTGCGGCGACGGCGTGTGCAGCTACTTGGAGAGCTGCGGCACCTGCCCGGCCGACTGCGGCGCGTGCCCGAGCTACTGCGGCGACGGCGTGTGCAGCACCATGGAGACATGCGAGACCTGCGCGGCCGATTGTGGCGCGTGCCCGGCCATCTGCGGCGACTGGGTCTGCGAGGGGGGCGAGACGTGCGACTCCTGCCCCCATGACTGCGGCGTCTGCCCGGAAAACTGCGGCGACGGGACCTGCACGTTCACGGAATCGTGCTCGTCATGCCCCGGGGACTGCGGCGCCTGCCCGGACATGTGCGGCGACGGCCGCTGCGGCGTGTACGAGACCTGCGCCAGCTGCCCGCGCGACTGCGGCGACTGCCCGGGCTGCGGCGACGGCTTCTGCGACTGGGACGAGTATTGCGTGATCTGCCCCGAGGACTGCGGCGCCTGCCCGGACACGTGCGGCGACGGGGTGTGCGGCACCTCCGAGGACTGCTCCAGCTGCTGGTACGACTGCGGCATGTGCAACGAGTGCGGCGACGGCATCTGCTGGGTCACCGAGGACTGCTCGTCCTGCCCCGGGGACTGCGGCTCGTGCCCGGACTACTGCGGCGACGGCGTGTGCGGCACCTCCGAGCTGTGCTTCACCTGCCCTTCCGACTGCGGCGCGTGCCCCACGTGGTGCGGCGACGGCCTGTGCGAGGGTGATGAGGACTGCTCGAACTGCTCCTGGGACTGCGGTCCGTGCCCGGGCTGCGGCAACTGGGAGTGCGAGGACGGCGAGGATTGCTGGAACTGCTCCATGGACTGCGGCTACTGCCCCGACGTGTGCGGCGACGGCCACTGCGGCGTGACCGAGAACTGCACCACCTGCGGGGAGGACTGCGGCAGCTGCCCCGACTCGTGCGGCGACGGCCGCTGCGGCGTCACCGAGTCCTGCTGGCGCTGCCCGCGCGACTGCGGAGAGTGCCCGGACGTGTGCGGCGACAGCGCCTGCGGCCCGACCGAGACCTGCGTGAGCTGCATGTGGGACTGCGGCATGTGCCCGGCCGTGTGCGGCGACGGCGTGTGCACGGCCCCCGAGTACTGCACGACCTGCATGCCCGACTGCGGCGTGTGCCCGTGGTGCGGCGACGGCTACTGCGGCCCCTACGAGAGCTGCGTGCTTTGCGCCGAGGACTGCGGCACCTGCGAGGACGTGTGCGGCGACCACACCTGCGGCCTGACCGAGGGGTGCGAGGTCTGCCCGGCCGACTGCGGAGAGTGCGGCGACGTGTGCGGGGACGATTACTGCGGGCCATGGGAATCGTGCAGGAACTGTCCCGTGGACTGCGGCCTCTGCCCGGACATCTGCGGCGACGGCGTGTGCGGCACCACCGAGGACTGTCTCAAGTGCGAGGCCGACTGCGCAGAGTGCTGATATTCGAGTTCGGGGTCCCTCGGTTTCGATTGGCTCGCTACCTTCGGGATGACACTGATTTTAAAGTCGAATTCTTTCTGCCGATAGTGTTTACAACCACTCTGTTTTATTGTATTTTCGTTAAACTCAATTCCTGAATAAGGGGATATAATGTTTAAATCCGGAAAAGACGAATTGCTCAAATTCTTTCGCGAGGACCTGCCGGTCAGGGGCGTCGACCTCATCATCGAGGGCGTGAAGCTGGCCAGGGACCTGTCCAACACGGCCGCCCGCCTCATTGCCGAGGGGTCCATTCCGGCGCCCGGCTTTGTCGTGGACATGGCAAGGGACAAGGTCAACGAAGAGGAGGATTATTACAAGGTCGCGGAGCCCGAGCATAACTGGGACAGGAAGATCGACCCCCCCCCGCCTCCTCCGCCCGGGGAAAAAAAGGCCGCCCCTGAAAAGCCTGAAAAAAAGAAAACCGCAATAAAAGCGGCTGCAAAGCCAGCGGCCGCTAAAAAGCCGAGAAAGAAAGCCGGTCGCGCGCCGAAAAAGAAGAAGGAATCCCCGAAACAGCCTGGATAAAGAAGCCCCGGCCCGCCCTATTCAAAGCTCTTGTGATACTCCCTCACCTTCTGCATTACCATCGCCCTGAATCAGGGCTTTTTTCTCTCCCCAGTTCAGGATGGGCCAGCCGCGGCGCTTCGCCCTTCGTTTCAGCCGGGGGTCCGGGTTCACGACGCGCGGGTTGCTCACGCGCCTGAGCATGGGAAGGTCGGTGATGCTGTCCGTGTAAAAATAGCTGCGGTCCAGGTCCACGCCGTAGGCCCCGGCAAAGCGCTCTGCGTGAGCCACCTTGCCTTCGCCGTAGCACATGGGCCGAATGAAGTCGCCCGTGAACTTGCCGTCCTCAACCTTGTACTTCGTGCACAGGAAGGCGTCCATTTTGAAAAACTCGCAGGCTGCCTCGGATTCATACCTGGAGGCCGAGGTGTGCAGAACAACGAGCTCCCCCCGCGACCTGTGCTCCTCGATGGCCGCCAGACCGCCCGGCGCCGCGAACGGCTCCACCTCGCTGTGAAACCATTCGTGCGTCCACTGCCTGATGGTTTCCTCCTCCTGGCCCCTGACCGTCTGGAGCGCCTTTTTCAGGACCTTGTCCATGTTGATGAAACCCATCTTGTAGGCAAGGAGGTAAAAGCCGGCCTGGGTCATCTGCCGGCGCGTGACGCGGCCGTGACGGCGCTCGCGCTTCATCCACAGGGCCGCGCTGTTGGCCGTGATCAGCGTGCCGTCCAGGTCGAAAAATGCCGCGATCTTCACCTTGTTGCCTCGCTTCCGTGCATATCCCTGCGGTTTTATTCCAGGTTGGAGCAAAGATCAATGAAAAACATCTTTACAGGCTAAATGGTTTTATTGATCAGCCTGGTCAGGCTTTTCGCTATGGTGTTGGAAACGAACTTGAAACCGTCGCGGATGTCGAACAGGGGCGAGGGCATGCCGAACAGGAACGGCAGGACGCCCGTGAGCTCCACCACGCCCGGGGGGCAGCCACCGTGGCGCTTGACCCTGCGGGCCCTGATCGTTCCCTTCACCTCGGTGCAGTCGCCCAGCAGGAGCGCCACCCCGTCCCCCGCGTTCACGTCCCCATCGTAGATCCCCGTGACAATGGCCCCTTCCCTGGCGCGCTTCAGGGACCCGGGCCGCCTGGCGTCGATGGAGCCGAGCGCGCCCTTGACGCTCGTCATGCACCCGCCGTAGCAGTGCCTGCCCGTGTGCTTGCCCGCTCCCTCGTAGAACCGTATGGGCGTGACCACCTTCTGCATGTCCTGGAACTCGCTCTCGATCCCCTTTGTCTTTTCCGCCAGCTCCTCGATTGAAACGTCGCCCAGCAGCTCCACGGACGAAGGCTCGATGGCGCCGTAGCCCCTTTCCGAGGCCAGCTTCAGGTGGCGGACCTCCTCGGGCCTGTACCCCAGGATCTGCGCCGCCACCACGTCGGCGGCGATCGGGTCGCTGCTCACCATGATCGCTCCGAGATGAAACGGTTTTGCGCAGGACTCGAACCCGTGGCCGATGATCACGGCGTCGGAAATAACGATATCGGGGTAGCCCGCCTCAAGGATGTCCACGATCTTCTCGTTCAGCCTGTCGTCGTGATAGATCATGCGCTCGCTGTGCAGAAGGCTGCCGATGTTCAGCTTGAGCGCGTTGGTGATCTCGCAGCTGATGTGGTACTTGAGCTTGGGCATCCAGACCTTGAAGTCGGCCTCGTGGATCAGCCTCGGGCAGCGCATGGTCTTGTGACAGGTCGCCTTTTTCAGTGGGATCGTCACGTAAGCGTCCTCATTGAAGTCAACCACGGGCACGCCGCAGGCGGCCCCCATCTCGTAGTAGCCCGATTCCTTGAACAGCATGCGCCCCGGCACGGCGAACCCGCCCGACTCGCCGATGGCAATGTCCGTCACGCCCGGCACTTTGACGCGCCCGGCAACGGCGGCTACGAGATCCGGGTGGGTGTAGGCATGGTTGGAAAAGCGCCGGTTCGCGAACACGACGTTCGGCTTGATAAGGACCCTGCCCCTCGGCGATTTCTCGAGCAGATCAAACCCCTCCTCCACGACTTTCCTGAGCCCGGCCGGGTCGTACGTTTCGACCCGCCGCAGCAGTACCCATCGTTTCTTCATGGCAAACCCTCATCAATTATGAGACGCGGCATGTCTTTTTGTCAAGCCGAACGGGAGGCTAGCGGGAGGCTAAAGCCTCCCCTACCCGACGTGCGGAAGGGTCTTGAAATCCGCACATAAACATGATTTGATAGGCTTCGTATCAACTCGACAAAAAGGAGCAGACACCATGGACCTGATCGACCTTTACAGGGACATGTACAAGGCACGCGCCTTCGAGATGGCCCAGGCCGAGCTCTGGCACCAGGGCCTCATCTCGGGAGAGATGCACCTGGGCACGGGCGAGGAAGCCATCGCCGCGGGCGTGGGCGCGCACATGAAAAAGGGCGACGGCGTTGCCCTGGATCACCGCAGCACGCCCCTTCTCACCGTGCTCGGCGTGGACCTCGTTCTCATGCTGCGCGAGATGCTGGGCCGCGAGGACGGCCTGTGCGGCGGAAGGGGGGGCCACATGCACCTGTTTTCAAAAGAGCACATCGCCGCCTCGTCGGGCATCGTGGGATCGGGCGCGCCGATCGGCGCCGGCTTCGCGCTGGCCGCCAGGCAGCTGCGGCCGGGCTCCGTGGGCCTGGGCTTCGGCGGCGACGGCGCCGCGAACATGGGCATGCTCATGGAAGCCCAGAATCTCGCGGTTGCCTGGAACCTGCCCATGATTTTCGTGTGCAAGGACAATGGCTGGGCCATCACCACCAGGTCATCCTCGGTAACGGGCGGCGAGCTTGTCAAACGCGCGCAGGCCTTCGGCCTTGCTGCCTGGGACGTGGACGGCACGGACGCCATGGCCGTGTGGAATGCGGCCGGCGAGGCGTTCGAGCGCAGCCGCAAGGGCAAGGGGCCGGGCTTTCTTCGCTTCACCTGCCCCAGGCTCGACGGCCATTTCATAGGCGACCCCATGATCCGCACGGCAAAAAGCCCGCTCGGCGAAGGCGGGGAAACGCTGGGCAAGATCATGTCCGCCGCGCTGACGCGCGGCGGCGCGGGCATCGGCGCCAGGGTCAGGAGCATGAGCCACATGATGAGAACAATGCGCAAGGCCACCAAGGACAGGCGCGAGAGCAAGGGCGACCCCATCGTCCGCTGCCGCAGGGATTTGAAAAAGCGCGCGGAAGAGGTGGAGAAAATCGAGGAGGAGATCGAGCGGCGGGTTGGCGAGGCCGTTGAAAAAGCGCTCGCGGACATAATAAAAGAGGAAGAACAGTAAAATGGCACGAATGAAATACAGCGAAGCAATCGACGCGGCCGTGGCCCATGCCATGGCAAAAGACGAGCGCGTCATCGTTTTCGGCGAGGACGTGCCCATGCTGCGGCCCACGCTCTTTGCCCGGTTCGGCAAGGACCGCGTCATGGCGGCGCCCATCAGCGAGGCCGCTTTCTCGGCCGCGGGCTACGGCGCGGCCATGGCCGGCCTGAAGCCGATCGTGGAAATCATGATGGTGGACTTTATAAGCTGCGCCTGGGACGCGGTCCTCAACCACATGGCCAAGCTTCCCGGTTTTTCCGGGGGCAAGTGGACCTGCCCCCTCGTAGTGCGCGCTGCCTGCTGCGGCGGCTACGGCGACGGCGGCCAGCACGAGCAGGCGCTCTGGGGCATGCTCAGCGGCATACCCGGCCTCGCCGTGGTGGCGCCGTCCACGCCGGCCGACGCCAACGGCCTGATGACCGCGGCCATTGAATGCGACGGGCCCGTGATCTTTCTGGAGCACAAGTTGCTCAGCGAGCAGTGGCTGGAGTTTCTCGGAAGGCTCGGCCGCGACACCGTGAGCTTCGACGTGCCCGCCGACGGGCTGGAAGGCGAGGTGCCGGACGGTTCGCCGGCGCTTCCCATGGGCAGCGCGGCCGTGCGCAGGGAGGGCAGGGACATCACCGTGGCGTCGCTCGCCGTGGGCGTGCACCGCGGCCTCGAGGCAGCCGAAAAGCTCGAGGCCGAGGGCACATCGTGCGAGGTGATCGACCTTCGCACCACGAGGCCCCTGGACGTAAAAACCGTTGTTGATTCCGTCAAAAAGACCGGCCGCCTGATGGTGGTCGACGAGGATTACAGGGAGTTCGGGTTGTCCGGCGAGCTTGGCGCGGTCGTTCTGGAAGCCGGCCTCACACCGAAATACCGGCGCGTGTGCCTGGAAGACACGCTGCCTTTCGCCCGCCACCTCGAAGCCGCGGCCCTGCCCAACGTGGAGCGCATCATTGCCGCGGCGAAAGATCTCATGGGAATGTAGCTGCACGCCCTCGGCGTGCCCGATGTAGCTGCACGCCCTCGGCGTGCCCAATGTAGCTGCACGCCCTCGGCGTGGTGTGCCATGAAAATTCATTGTTTCTTGTTGGTGAAAGTCC
>JBDRLK010000106.1:0-5388 GCA_043813155.1 Pseudomonadota bacterium
GCCGCGCTCGCGTGCAGCACCATAGGATAATTATTTTTTACGGTAGATGGACTGCCAGACAAGCCCCCAGAGCAGGCCGAAGATGTGAAAGGAAAAATCAATGCCCCACACCGCGAGCCACTCCTTTTCGCCGTCGCCCCAGACCGATCGCTGCATGATCATGTAAATCCCGGCGGTCGCCTCCTCGGTATCGTGATAGTTGAAGCTCAGGATTCCCCACCAGAGCCTCCCGCCCACGCCCATGCTGTTGCGGCCCCTGCCGCGAATATAGGCAGGAAACACCTCCAGGAGCAGTGGGAACAATGATGTAATGGGAATGAGCACGGCCACACCCGCGCCGGCCATGAAATATTTCATGTCAAAGCTGCCCACCGTGAGCGCGATCCCGCCGGCCCATGTTCCCGGCCTCTTGCGGTTGAAAAACATGTTGACGTGCCCCCCCAGGTGGTACAGCCCTTCCTCGAAGCCCCAGTCCTCTCCTCCCAGGAGGCCCCCGCCGTTCTCTATGGTAAAGGACCAGTGAAAGGCAGGGATCGGGTTCGTCAGGCTGTCAAGCTTCGCATCCAGGGCCGCGTCCCCGGTGGTGGGTTCTTCGCCCTGCCCTGAGCCGCCCTCTCCCTTGCTTGCGCACTCGGCCGCCCCGGGCCCGAGCAGCGCGGCAAGCGCCAGCATTGCGCTCAATCCAAGTGCTGCAGCGGGTCGCATCGTCATTTTCATGGTCCGAAGCCGCCCTTCTCCGCCCACACGACCCTCTTGAAACCCGCGGTGTCCACATCAATCCCGATTGTCCCGAAACCACCCGCGGCCTTGAGCATGGCGATCACCATGTCGACCTGGTCGTCTTCAACCTCGAGCGCCAGTATCCCTCCATCCCCCACATGACCGCGTGCCGAAGCGACGAGAGTTCGGATCACCTCCAGCCCGTCCGCTCCGCCGTCCAGGGCCAGGCCGGGCTCGTAGTCCCGAATCCCCTCGGGCAGCAGCGGGAGCCGGCCGGACGGAATGTAGGGCAGGTTGGCCGCCATGATGTCAAAATCGCATCCCGCTCTAAAAGGCTCGAGCAGGCCGCCCAGGACGAACCTGATCTTGTGATCGAGCCCCAGCTTTCCCGCGTTTTCCCGGGCCACGGCAAGGGCATCGCGCGAAACGTCCGACGCAATGATCAAGGCATCCTCCAGCTCCGCCGCGAAAGCGCAGGCAACGGCCCCGCTGCCTGTGCCCACGTCCAGCGCCAGCAGCCTCCGGCCCCTTGCCTTTTCCCTGGCATGCCGCAGGCACCGGTCCACCAGGAGCTCGGTCTCGGGCCTCGGGATCATGACCCGCCGATCGACCTTGAACGCGAGCGACCAGAACTCTTTCAGGCCGCGAATGTAGGCCATGGGCTCTCCGCGGCTGCGCCTTTCGGCAAGTCCTTCGATCTTCATCAGCGCCTCGTATGAAATCTCCTGATCATAGGCGCGCAGGACCTCTTCCCTGCTCACGTCGAGGACAGTGGCCGCGAGGAGATGGGCTTCGAGGCCCGGGGAAGGAATGCCCGACTCCTTGAGGCTCTGCGCCAGACCGCGCACAACCGTCCTGAGAGTCCGGGTTTCTTTTCTGCCTTCTGCCGACATTCGACCCAGGCTACCTTCCGCTGCCGCCCCTGCACTTCGGGTCTCTCGGGTCACATTTATTCTTTTTCTTTTTCTTCAGCGCAATGGTCAGGGCAGCGTCAGACTTGACTTCATAGGTTTCCTTGTAAGGCTTGTATCCTTCCGCGGTGGCCTCGATGACCACTTCTCCTGCCTGCGCCTGGTGCACGAGGGGAGCATTGCCGATCCTCTTTCCATCGACGGCGATCACCGCGCCTTCCGGGTCCGTCTTGAACTCAATCTTGAATTTTTCAGCCGCCGGGTCCGGCGGCGCGGCCGTTTCCACCGGCACCTGGCCGGAGTCGGGCGGCTTGTCCGTCGTGTCCGGCGGCTTTGTCTTGACATCCGCTTCCCCGGACGTGCCGGCATCCTTCTTTTTCAGCCAGTCCGGGATGTCGTTATCGTCGATCGGTTCCGCCGGCCCCGTGTCCTTGAACACAACCATGTTCAGGACCACGAGCCCCCCCAGGGAAGCTATGGAAATCACGGGAATGAGAATGGCAAGAAGGATCACGACGCCTGATATGCCCTTCTTTTTCATCTTCGGAGGCGCGGCCTTTGCCCTGGCCGCTGCGGTCGGCGGCTTCTGCGCGACCACGGGGGGCGCCCCATCCATGGCGGCCGGCGTGACCGAGGGCCTGTCGAACACGATTTCTCCGGAGCCCAGAGGCTCGATGGCCGCGGCGAACTCCTCGGGCGTGGCGTAGCGCTCCCTGGGGTCGCGCCTGATGGCCCTGGTCAGGATCTTCGCAACGTCCTCGCTCAGGCTGCTGTTGATGTTCCTGGGATCCGGCGCGTTCTCATTCATGATCTTGTAGATCACGCCGTGCACGCTCGGTGCGTCAAAGGGCACCCTCCCCGTCAATGCCTCGTAGAGGATGACCCCGCACGAATACACGTCCACCCTTCCGTCGATGTTGTGGCTGGAGGCGATCTGCTCGGGCGCCATGTAATGGGCGGTGCCCATGACCGTGCCCGTGGATGTCAGCGCCTGGCCGTCGACAGGCTCCTTCATCTTGGCAATGCCGAAATCGAGAATCTTGACGAAATTATTCCTTCCCGCGATTTTCGTGAGAAAAATATTCTCAGGCTTGATGTCCCGGTGGACGATCCCTTTGCCGTGGGCCCCCTTCAGTGCGGAGAGGACCTGGAGCATGATGTCGACGGTCTGAGCTACCGGCAGGGGGCCTTCCTTCTTGATTTTCTCGGCAAGCGTCTCGCCTTTCAGGAGCTCCATGACGAGATAAATTGCTCCCGTTGCCTGGTCCACGCCCTTGTCAAAAACATTGATGATATTCTCGTGACCGATCTCGGCCGCTGCAATCGCCTCCCTGATGAAGCGCTGGCGGAGCTCGGCGTTGCTCGCCATTGCGCCGTGCAAAAGCTTCATGGCCACGTGGTTGCGGATCTCCACGTTCCTTGCCTCGTACACCGCTCCCATGCCGCCTTCACCCAGCAGCTTCAGAAGCTCATACTTTCCGCCGACGATTTTTCCGATCTGGAGAAAGGAGAGGGAAATCGGCTTGCCGGTCTCGGGACAGGTCTCGCTTTCGATCGGGTGTTCCTGCCCGCAAAAGGGACATTTGATTGTTTCCATGAGTTAGGTTCCCGCTAGCAACGTATTGAATTTTCCAGATTTTTCATTTACAGAGTGTACTAGCGATGGGCTTTAAAGTAAAATAAATTTTTAAAATAGTCGGCCGCCGCTTCGCTGCTGCGGCCTTGAACAATGCGGCCGCTGCCGTTACTGGAAGCACGAACATGAGCGCCGATAAACCCGGGGGCGATCGAAGCCTATGCATGGTGCAGGCCCCCGGCCTCTCTTCGCCTGTTGCCGAGGCAATGGCGAAGCAGAAGCGGATAAGGTCCGTGTCCCTGCAGGAATTCATGGATGACTGCGGCGGCTCCGGCCCGTCCAAGGAGCCGGCCGCTTCGCACCGCCGCGACCTCATCATGTTCGTGGGGGAAATCCTGGTAGTGGGCGCCCGCACCGACGACCCGGTGCCGCTGATCGCATCGGTAGTGGAGCTCCCGGACAGCGGCATGGAATACATCCCGGATAGTCCGCCCCCGGACAAGACGGACGCGGCCGGAATCGTGACCGCCAAGCTGTTCGCCATCCCCGGGGCGCACAAGGTCCCCGAAGAAATAGAGAGCGTACCGCTCAATGAAGTTTCGCCTAAAGGAAGGCTTTTTGCTACGTCCGAGGATGTGTTCAGGTTCTGCGAGGCCGTCGCTGGAAGGTTTGCGCCCCACGAGGTAATCGTGGCCGGGCTCATCACGGCCTGCATGACCATACGCGGCCACATGATGCTCGTGCAGAAAACCCGCACGGCTCCGGACCGGCCCCTGGAAAACCTGATCGGCTTTGCAAGGGAGTGGGCCGCCTCGCTGCCCTGCGGGACAATCGAGGCCGACTCGGCAAAGGCGGTCGACGCCCTCGCGCGGGAAGCATGGCTCACGGCAAGCATGAAAAACGAGCTTGCCTGCCTCCTGCGCCTCCTGTTCGAGAAAAAAACCGTGGGCCCCGCGGATGCCGCCGCCGGCGCCGCGCTGCGCGGCATCCTTGAATCGCAGAAAAACGCCAAGCAGAAAGGCAGGGACATTATTGCCGAGCTGCGGAGAATGATAACAGCCTGAGAAAGCGGCGAACATGGATTTCATGCCAAGCATAAAGAGGGTTTTCGTTGAAAAGAGGGCCCTCGACTATCCGGCGTCAAAAGTGTTTCTCGCGGTTTTCGGCGACAGGAACCATGTCCTGATCAATTATTACAAGAGCATTCTGAACCGGAAGCACCAGGCCGTCGACTTCCAGAAAAAGCATCTCAAAGCAGCCGTGCTCGGCGTGAAAACCGGGCGGTTCACGCACAGGCAGGTCCACTGCTCGACGCTCCCGGGATACGAGGCCCGGTACGTCTCGCCCGTCATCGGCTGCCTGCAGGAATGCAGCTACTGTTTTACGGGCAGGAAATACGGATGCGGCCACATCATCATTTTCGTCAACTTCGAGGACTTTATCCGCAGCACGATCGAAGCCCTGCTGCAGGAAGGGCGGAAGGACAAGCCCTGGATTTCATTCGGCTACGACAGCGAGCTTCTGCAGTTTCCCGTGTTTTATCCCATGATACGCACGCTCCTCAAGGAGACATCGCGCGTGGCCGCGCAAAACGCCCGGCACAAGGGCGGCAGGGGCGGAGGCATAATCGAGCTGATCACGAAAACAGCATCGAGGGACGCATTTTTCGGGATTGTGCCGCCGAAAAATGCGATCATCTCCTTTTCCATCAGCCCGGCCGAAATCTGGGAAAATCACGAGCACGGCACTGCGCCGCCGTCCGAAAGGCTGGAAACCGCGGCCCTGCTCCTGGAAAAAGGCTGGAGGGTCGCGCTGCGCGTCGACCCGGTGCTGCCCGTAAAGAACTGCGCGTCCGTGTATTGCGGCATGATCGAAAGCCTGGGTTCGCGCATCGACCTGGGCCGGATAGAATTCCTGGAAACAGGGAAGCTCAGGTTCCCCGGCCCGACCGCCGGGATCGAATGGCTCAGGCTGGCTGAAATCGACGAAAAGTCCTATGACAAGGCAGTGGATGAAATCAGGAATCTTGTTTCCAAAAGCGTAACCGTGCCCGTGATCAACTGCTAAGTACAGCGCCCCGCAAGTTCGGGACCAGCCTTGTAGCGAGGGCGTGCATGTGGAGCCGGATCGCGAGCGCGCCCGCAGCGCCCGAGGGAGGCGTAGCAGGGCTACATCGACGAG